>JAJEAQ010000159.1 GCA_022822685.1 Trichodesmium sp. jk18x7bins.61 | reverse complement strand
TTTGAGGGGGAGTAATCCCCCGCCCCGTAAGGGGACGGCGACTAAAGTCCCTCGTGTCGTTTTTCATCCCTTAGCTGTTGAGCCTGTAGCCGACATGAAAGGCACAGCCTGCCTTATGGCAGATAGCAAAGGGTTTTCTTGCTGACCGAATTTCTTTAGATGAAACAAAAAGCCCAGCATCTTCTATTTTCTCCCCTTGGAAAGGGGGGCTTAGGGGGGATAGAAGAGAGGGACGGATTATCCCCTATTCTTGATTTGCGATCGCAACCATTTTCTATTTAATTTGACCAATATTTTCCAAATATTAGGCTGAGGCGACAAAACCTACTAACCACTAAAGCTGTTAGTTGATAATTATCAGAATAAAAATTCACCGTTAATTAATAATTTTTCTTCATCCCCTTTTTGAATTTCAAAGTTTCCAAAATACTGTTCCTTTAATAAAATTATGCTTCGATAATTATGTTGGGTTTTCTCTTTCAGAGACGCTCCGCGTTCATGTCGGCGACAGGCTCAACGTACCTCAACCCAACCTACTCTTTTATTTTTACCCTGATTCACATAAAACATTTACCCAACTTTTTCGCCATCGCCTCTGCATGAATCCACCATTTCTGACCACCTGCCCAAACTCGTGAAGGTAAATGCCCCACAGGTGTCCAAGTTGTAAACTTAAATCCTTGAGGGCGAAAATGCAGATTATAAGTCAACCAACCAACTTGACTACAAAACTTTCCATAATCCTCATTCACACTTTCATAAATCTGTTTTTGCACAGTAAACCCAAATCTACCCCCACTATATTTCACCCAAAGTCTATCAATAGTCAGCAAATCTGCACAAGGCAAATTATCAATATCATCCTGAAACAAATAACTTTTTGCTCTCTTCCCCAAAGCTGCACATAAAACCATCCACGTCTCTACATCTGCTTCCTGCCACTTTTGCACTGCCAACAAATACTGCAATTTTCGATAGTCTACTCCCATTTCTGAAATTAACTCATTTTCATCCAGAGTCATAACTTGCGGAATCAACCTACCCATCAAACTCTGCAATGACGACAACAGAGGCAATTTTTGATTTATCAACGCCAAAGACTTGATATTTTCCACAGGTTGCCTGACAATTTTCGGACTATCATCCAACGCCTGCAAAACCTCTAACGCTAATTGATAACGCCGACTCACCAAATTTTCCAACAACTTATCTAAAATATTGCCCAGGTGTTGGCTAATACTACCCCCACTCGGTAAAAAATCTCGCCATCTCCAACAATCATGCACAACATCAAACATATCCCAGGGTGCCACATCTGTGAGCAAATAAATACAAGTCACACCCAAACTAAACAAATCGCTTGCTGGCAGTGCTTTCCCTCTAATTTGCTCCGGTGCCATATATTCCGGACTACCAATCACAGTGCCAGTGCGAATCAAAGCTGTACCCGTCAGCAATTTTGCCACTCCCAAATCAATTAATATAACTTCCCCCACCTTTCCCTCCTCTTGATTTTCCCCTGGTAGATAGGGTGGTTTTTGATAATTAATGGGTAGAGCAGTACGACGAATAATGTTTTCGGGTTTGATATCCCGATGAATAATTTGATGTTTATGAATAAACTGCAACACTGGCAGTAAATCTCGTAGCAGTTGCCAAATTTGTTCTTCCTGAAATACGCCCTGTTGTTGTAACTCCTGCTTCAATGTCAAACCCTGAATATATTCCTGCACCAAATACAAATTTTGATTTTCCTGGAAGTGGGCTAATAGTCGCGGAATTTGTGGATGTTCCCCCAACTGCGCCAACCGCATTACCTCCCGACGAAATAGTCGGGCTGTTGTGTCATGGCTTTCTATACCTTGGCCAATAAATAACAGTTGCTTGAGAATACATGGGAGCTTCAGAGGATGTTGTTCATCTATCCCCAAAAATGTTTTGCCAAAGCCTCCCTGACCGATTTTTTTCAGGATACGATAGCGCCTTTGGAGTAATAGAAGTGAATTGCAACTCTGGCAATAGATTGCTGTGTCAAGGTTTTCAGGATTTAGACATTGGGAATTGACGCAATAACTCATTAATGGGCAGATTTTAGATTTTATTCTTTTCTCAAGGGGGTTTACAAATATTGTTTAGTGATGCTATATTAACACAATACAGAAAAATATATTGTGGCGAGCGTAGCCAAGTGGTTAAGGCGGTGGATTGTGGTTCCATTACTCGTGGGTTCGAGTCCCATCGTTCGCCCCTAATAAAAATATTTAAAAAGCCCTGAAATATTTATATTTCAGGGCTTTTTCGTTTTTTTGCAAAATTTAAAGTTGAAAAGCTTGATGTTCGGGAGAGGCTAATCCAGCTTGTATAATTTTGAGAACTTCTGACAGATCTCCAGCCAAAAGTGCTGCAACTTCTAACCATAATCCAGGGAATACACAACTTTTAATTCTACCTTCATCGGGCATTAGGGAAATATAGTCTCTTCCTTCAAGCAAAAACCAGTCAAATTGGCGATCGCTAACTTGCCTGGTGGTGGTGCATAGTAATGGTAAAGGTTAGGGATGAGATGATTTTTTTTACGACCTATTCTCAAAAAAAACTCAAGGATATTTGAAGGAATCGAGATTTAGGTGAATACCAAGTTTTACTCCTAACCATTACTATGCAGGACTACCTTGAAGCTTTACCTCCAGGATGGGTAGTCCTGCTGCATACTAATAGTTAAGTAAAAATTGTAGCATTTAGGTATAAACCTCCTGCCCTCAGGCCTTTCGTGGATATCCTATTAACTAGAGCTTTTTGCCTTTAGTCTTACCCTTTAAGTAGACTGGATATGTAGAGGTGGAAAAAATCCCATGAAAAAATCATCTAATAAAGGTCGTCTGGTTTGGAATCACTCAACTCATATAGAAGGCTTAATCCCAATTTTAGAAAAACTGTCCCAGCATCAGGGAATTCATACTGTTACCCCAGGGGTTATTAGTAGATCCAAAAGTCATACTCCCCATATGAAGTTAAGAGTTTCGATACCTATTAGAGGTGGCTTTAAACTTCTTGCCAGACAAGGAAAGGCAGTACAAGAAGTTTTTATGTTAACTAGCTTAGCTCAAGAAGATCTAGAAGAGGCGATCACTCAAGTTTTAGCTAAATAAAGCTATTTATTGTCCTAATTTTGGTATTGGGGAAAAGGTGTTAGAGGAATATAACTAGAGTTTTCAAGAGTCATAATGAAGAGCTAATTTAACCTGCCTGGCGCTCAGTCTTGCGCTCTCCCGTCTCGAGGAGTATCGGGATGAGAGCCAGCGTTATGACGCGCGGATACACATTCGATCTGAATACACTTTTTTACGTGAAAAAAATAGGTATAGATGTTATAATTTTAAATTTATAACTAGGTTAAAACTAGGACGCAACTAACATACAAGGTCCTAGCTGAAACCACATAAGAACCAATTAGGCAAATCCTAGAATACATAGCCTGGAAACTAGGCCAGCACCTCACAAAAGTCTCGCCAAAGGGAACATCTCAACATTTGGGATGGCCTCAACAAAGTCTCTAAAGGTGCTGGGTTAAATCCTCTAACAGAGGCCGTCCCTCTTGCCAGCATGCCTCTCGATCCTACCCATTCCCTTGGTGAGGGGCTGTGTGCGTCACTAAAGTCCGCAGTTTGTAAGCCCAGTCCTGCCGTCGACGCGGGGTATCGCCGCTTTTTGCCGCATACATGCAAAAGGCATGCATGCTTTTAAAAATTAGTGTAGAGGATAAGAGAGCCTCTTATCCCTACTTTTGGCTATTGTCTGTTACCAAGGGCTGTAGGAAGTTGACTACTTTAAGCATTAAACCTCGCCCAATTGGATGGGGTTTTAGCAGAACTCAGGACTTACGCATTTAGGGTATATATAGCTTACTAATTGGTCAATCTTCGGAACATACTCACTATAAATAGTGCCTTTCCGTAAGTCCTGATCACTATTCAACCGGACATGATATTACCCCTGATAGCTCAGAAGATGGAGTTGCAAAATAGCCTGACTGGAGGAAGCGAGGAACTAAGCCTTGGTCTTATATTTGAGATAGTTAAGAAAGCAATTTGGAGTATAAAAATGAACATCAAATCTGTCTTTACCCGCATGCTCACTGTTCCCCTAGTTACTTTACCACTAATCGGAGGAATCGCTGCATCTGTAACTTTTCTTACTATTGCCACGCCCAGTATGGCTCAGACGTCTATTCAAGAAATACAACGCAATAGCAACCTCACTATAACCGGGGAAGTTAAACAAATTTGGGATAGTGATGAGTTTGTACTAAGTGATGGTACAGGAGACATCTTAGTGGATACGGAAGACACATTTGTCAACCTCTCAGTGGGAGAAAAAGTTACCGTAGCAGGCAGATATGATGATGAGCAATTTGAAGCTTTTTCCATCACTCGTGAAGACGGCACTGTCATCTATATCCGTCGCTGAGATTCTACCGGATTTCCCGACGTTGCTGAATGGTAATGATTTTTAGATTAACTATCAAGGAAATATATTTTCCGACTTTACACATTACATTTCAGCAACGCCTGTTAAGATTCCTACTCCTTGTAATAAAGGTTATTGTAGCAGGCAGATATGATGATTGTGAATTGGAAGCTTTAAATTTAGAGTTTTTTTGCCCACCTTACGCAATCGCCTTCACAGCATTAATCTTTATTCAAGTCAGTGGTTGGCGATGATGGTTTGGCGTCAGAAGCTACGGTATTATAATAACTAGCAATAACAGCCACCATCAACCACCACAGTGTATTAATTTGGGGACGATACCAAACTGTATCCACCAAACCATGAGCCATCAATCCTACCATAGCAACCATTGCTCCCATCAACCAATATCCTTGATAATTGCTAGCATCTCGCAAACGTTTTAACTGTAATACACCCTGACTAAAATTCACCAATAGCAACCATAAAAAAGCAGTAAAACCAATAATACCAGTTTCAACAATTATTTCTAAAGGTACCGAATAAGCACTTAAAGCACTATAAAGCGGTCGTTGATAGAGAGGATAGATTTTGTTAAATACATCATTACCAGGGCCAATACCTAAAATCGGCCGGTCGCGAATCATCTCAAAAACAGACAACCAGACATTCATGCGAAAATTATTACTACTATCCTGACGACCAGCAAAAATACTAAAAACGCGATCGCGCAAAGGCTCTAGTAACACAACTGCCAAAATTAACAACCCAGCAAAACCCCCCACAGCTATTGGTAACGACCAAGTTCGCCAAAACCTAGGCAGATAAATACTCCACCAATACCATGTTAAAATCAACATGGCAAATATCAAAGCCACAAACCCAATCCAACTACCTCGACTACCTGTATAACGCAAACAAGCACAATTCACGAGCAATATTGTCACTGCTAGAGATTTTTGCGCCCAACTACGCCAAGCCAAAATTGCTACAAAGCTCAAAGCAATAGCAGGTAGCAGATATCCACCCAATAAATTAGGATTTCCCAAGTAACTGTATACGCGAGTCACATTAGCTTGGGTAGAAGTCGGATCATTCCAGGTAGCTAGGGGTTCAATTTGATCTATCCATTGGCGGATACCGTAAAAACTAACAATTAGCGAAACCAATAAATAAACTGTGATTAACCTAGAGCGAAGTTGAGGCGATCGCAATACGAACGACCCTAAAGCAAACAACAATAAGTAAAGTGTTAATTTTATCCACCCACTAAAAGCAGCCATTTTTGCTGGTGAAGCTACCATGGCGAATGTAGCAATACCCCAGTAAACCAATATCAGCAGATGAATAGGAGTTAAATATTCCTCAGTGCTATCTGAGATGGTAAGCAATACCCAAAAACACCCACAAGCAAATAACAATAAGCCAATGAGAGCAGTATTCACATACGGAGCCAGACTAAAAACAATTGCTAGCAAGAGAAAACCAAGGGATTCTCCCCATTGCATTAACCAACTACCCTGTCGCCAGTTATGAATAAAATTACTAAGTAAGTGATAAAAGTAGCTGGCATTTAGCCATTGAGATAGAGAAAGATTAGTCAGTGTTAACTTTTGCAAAACGGAGTTCATTTTATAAACCAAAAGAAATTAAAGAGGAAGAAGCCTAGAAAATTATTTTGACAAAAAAATCAATCGGTTTAGCCCTCGGATTCGCCGGAGAGTGGGAAAAATGCTTTTGGTAAGCAGCGCCCTTTCATTCATCATCTTTGACTTTAAGAAAGTGGGAGAGTTAAGATATATCGATAGCCTAATTCAGCAGCGCCCTGAATCCATAAAGAGCCACCGTGTGTTTCTGCTAACTGACAACTGAATAGCAATGCTAATAATTCATAAGTAGGGTTGGAAGTAACATTATCTCCTTGTTTTGGGATTTTATCAAAGATGATTTTTGTCAGCTCGGCAAATGTGCTCTGTAATCTATTTAGCTCTAAGCCATACTCACCATCTTGTTCAATCTCAGATAAATTCTCAGAGTAGAGTTGGGCATGAGGAAGATGATCTCCAAGAATAGGATGAGAAACCCACACGGCCACATGAAGTTCTTTTTGTTTTTCAGACAAATGAATTTTTACTCCACTCCCTGAGCCGGCAGATTTAATTACGCTGTAAATTCAATTGTATAGTGTTTGTTCTAAAACTGCTTGATCAAACACACTAACCTGATTGCTATATCCCGCTAGTAGAATGACTTCAATCTGGCGATAAATTGTTTCTGCTTCTAAATCTCTGACTATTTGCTGACAGATATTTTTTACATCAACAGGAGTAGGCTCTAAATTTTGCCCTGATTCATGTAGTTTTGTGAGAGCAACAATTTCTTCAACTAGCGATCGCAAATATCGACTACTCTCATTAATAATTTCTAGATACTTTTTCTGTTTTTCAGTTATAGGTCCGTAATTTTCTTCTTTTAGAACACTTGCCATACCAATAACAGAGGTTAAGGGAGTTAACATTTCTTGGCTCAAAACAGTTAGTAGCTTATTTTTTTAGCAAGTTAGAGGATATGTTAATTGATTCTTGAGTCATGGAGAAAAAATATAAGTTTTAGATAATGGTATAGCACTGGTAAAAGTGGTAATTTTCAACTTCAACCAATGGCTTTATTATTCAATCATGCCCTCTAAGGTATTTTGCAACTCTTGAGTTAGTTCTGAAACAGCTTTACGACGTTTGGTTTGGTAAGCTTCCCACCTTTGGGAGACAGAAATCGGTTGTCCCACTGTCATCTTTACTCTTTGTTTTCCTAATCTCGGACGTTTTAAGGGATTACCGCCCTTAATCCGATTAATCATATCCCATACCAATAAAGTTGTATCAGCAAACCTGTCTACTGTAGGCTTTTCTTTAATATACTTACCACTAACTGCCACAAAACTTTCTGCTAATCTCATGTGCCACATCCGCAGATTAGCTTCCTCCGCGAGTTGATCTGCCAAACCTTTCTCTACAGGAGACAGAGTCGTCAAATTTTCAAGATCTTCTCTATAAATGCAATCCCAACCTGCTTGTTCGGTACGACGACAACGATCTATAAAACTACCTTTGGCGTGAATCTGAAAATATTCTTCTGCTACTTCCAAAGCAACGTTAACTAGATTATCAAGCCGAGTTCTTATTGTTTCGTTAATTTGGTCATCTGTTAGAAGTTCTTGAGAAGAAACTGCTGGAGTTGATTCGGGTAACTCTCGATGGTAGAAGCGTTTATAAAAGTCTTCCATTTTTCCGAGCAAGTGACCAGCCAATCTCAAAAGTCTTTCATACAATGCTGAAGGTGCTAGTGTTTCCTGGGTAGAAAGATTTTCTGAGCCATTAGACAAACCACTCTCTCTTTCAAGTTTAGTTAAGAGTTTCTCCACATTTTCCCAGGGTTCATCTAAAAATTTGTATTGAATACCCACTGGTACAATTAATACTTCTTCAGAACGACCAGCTCGAGATATATCCTCAACACACCAAAATCCCATTTGAGCAATGCCTGGTTCCAAGGAACTAACTCTTTCATTCTGACCATTAGTGGCTCCTTCTGGAGCAGCCATCATTGGTAAATTACCATTGGCAAACAATTCGCGAGCTGATTTTAGTCCCTGACGGTCTAGTTTACCTCGAAGAATGGAGCTTCCTCCCAGATATGAATACCACTTACCCACAAAAGCACCAGCCCATAACGGAATACCTCGGTCATAGAGAAAGTAGTAGTGCAAAGGAGTTGGGAGAGTTATTCCTTGTTTTTTGGCTACTTGTGGCATGAGATACCAAATCATATATCCCAAGCAAAAATGGTCGTCGGCAGTAGGATGACGGAATGCTATTAGGAAACGGGTTTGGCCTTGGTTGAAGCTCTGATACAGTTTGGCTAGGGTTTCTAGATTTTCTGCTTGAATATCAGCAATAGATGTCCCAATCCTGAGCCACCAAGGTAATATTAATTTAGTTCCTTTGAGGACTAAGGGATTGAGGTGAGGTGGAATATATTTTAGAGCTGGTTGAGCGTGGATGATTGAGTCGGACATAGGATTTTAGCTTCCTCCTGGAAAGCCCACAGTGACGCTATCGCTTCTACTGTGGGATGATTTCCAGCGTTAATATTTGGTGTATTCTAATTTTCTATCTAATTCGATCTTTTAATTATATATGTTAAAATTAATAATTCCAAAAAATCATTGCTGATTAAATAAACATACTAATACCTGATATATCTACAAACTAGCTAGATATTGACACTAAATAACTGGTTGAGAATCTGTCGATATTTCTAACCGTCACTATATTTACCTTTATTTCTGCCTTAATTATTGCTTTTTCCCATGTCCATTTGTTTGTTTTGTTTTGCTTTATAATACCAATTTTAAGAATTACTGCTATAGCAAAACCCCCACTGGTATAGACTTCCAAGCAATCATTTGTCACCTTCTTTTTTCATGCTTGGTATAATTTGGTTAGAAAAAAAGATACTGATTTTACCAGTATCTTGATTAATTTTTGAAGATTTTTTTATCTATGCCTGAGTTGTGATGAGTTATGATATTTGTCTTACGATTAGAGATTGTTTGTAAAACTGAGATCAAATTCTTGCGTAGGGTGGGCCCTGGGGTCGAGATCTCCTCATATAAGACCTCGCCCGCCCCGGCGGGGTTTAAATAAAGAATTTTAGTTGTCCGCCGCCGGCCACCAGAATTCAAAATTCTAGCTATAGCGCTTCGCTCTGGCGTATTTACAAATCTGGATTGAATCTCCTTTTACTGAGCAGTTCCCCTATTTCAATCTGTAACTATACCAGCGCGAAGCACTATAACAGAATATTTGCAAAAGTTTCTACCCAAACTAATTACGAATTGTTTGACGAAACTGACTGACTCCAATTAATCCGAAGATAATGAATATCCCTGTAGCAGTTGAAGTTTCAGGTACAGGGATGAAGGTGGGAGCAAACTCAGTTTCTCCTATATTGTCTCCCAAAAGCGGAGCTGTTTGTCAACAGTTTTCAGAACAAATTCCATCACCACCACTTGAAATTGGTAGTGGGTTTCCAGCTATTGTGATTAAAGCTAAATTTTGACTATTTTGATCTCCAAATACCCTTGAATTGAATTCAAGATTAAGATTAGTTGTATTGCCAAAAAAATTACTTCCAAAAAATGCTGCCGTAATCCCTCCACCTGTCACATTAAATTGATTCGAGAAGTTTGGAAGTGTAGCAAAATCAAATCCAACTAAATCATCAAATACTGGATTTGTTGTAGATTGCAGGATAACTGATGTTGCTGCAACTCCATTACCTTCTTATACTTCTAATATTCCTGAAGCTGTTCCATCTATTCCACCAACTTGATTGCTAAAGCTCCAGTTAAAAGTTATAGCTTGTGCTGGAGTTAGGTTAATCAAAAACAAACCAGTGCCTAATCCTGTTGAAGCTATTACATCAATGACTTTGTAATTCTTGACATTTGTCACTTTTTTTCTCCTTACTTATAAAATAGATTTGGACTGTCTTGATTGGGGTAGGGCAGGGATAAGATGAATAGAAATGAATCTATCTCTTTCGCTTGTAGATCGTTAAGTTTGACTTTGTTAGGGTCGGGCTTTCCTCCCTCAAATTTTATCCTAAATTACAAATAACCATAATGTAAAAACACACAATTTTATATGAAGATTCGATGAAGATAGCGATAAATTATGATGAAACAATACCATTCAGTTAGGGTTTTGATTCCAACTTACAACTCCCCGCAACCAGAAACTTTTGTACTTCACTAATCTGAGAACTGTTATATACTTTTTTTCACTCCCACCTTTCTAATTCTTCTATCCAATTATGGAATAAATTATTAATTTGCTCCTGTCGAGTTTCAAAACTGGCAGCTATCCAAATCAAACCAATTCCTACTATTAAACCTATTATCCACTTCACAAAAGAGTAAAGGGAATTTAGTACGCGCGACCTGTTCATGGAGCCTCCCAAAAAGGTAAGTCCTTACCTTTTTGGCCGAAAAGTAGGCTCACCCACCAGGGAGCAGGTGGTGAGGAGCGAGAAGGAAAGAGACGGAAGGGTGAACAAAGTCGCGCGTTGTTTAATATTCATGTAGCGAAGCTAAAACGCTTTTAGCTTCGCTACATGAAAGCTCCGACTCTTGGAGCCAATTGCATCATATAGAGAACAGCCAAATTATCCCTGATCGGCTGTAATCAAAAAGGTAAGGAGGTGATATTGATGCT
>JAJEAQ010000586.1 GCA_022822685.1 Trichodesmium sp. jk18x7bins.61 | reverse complement strand
AGAGTCAGAAATGATTAAGGTCGTCGAAGGACAATTGAATGGAGCAATCCAGGAAAATTGTTAAGAATCTACGTCAAAGAATCTTTGCAGCAAGAAGGGCTGTTTGTGAGGCTGGAGCGGAATGATGGGAAACTGTCACGTACAGTTCAAAGGGGAGGGGAAAGAAGTGATTCTTGTTGAGCCACCAGGCGAGGTGGCTCAACATGTGGCGAGGTGCCGAAAGCGTTGAGCCTGTCGCCGACATAAGAAAGCTCCGACTGGGGGAGGCAACCATCGCCGACATGAGGGGGTGTGTGGGGAATTACTGACCCACTTTATAACCCCCATACAACGACAGGGCTGTTGCTTTTACCGTAGGGCTTCTCCCAGGAGAAGCTAATTATCATAAGTCCCTAATTTTGCCCAAAATTAGTGTGTTGGAACAGAAGAAGTATACTGAAAATCAGGATGTTTCCGATTAAGGAGGCTCAGTTTCATCCCTACTTTCTCTGAGAGCAAAACTCCGGACTTCCCACCAGTTTGTTAAAGTTTGGATATAAGGTTAGTGTAGAAATTGTCAACGTCAATAACCTCAATGTGCAGACGGATGGGGAATAAGAGCGGGGATGATTGAACTTACGACTGATTAGGAGATTTATAATGGTCAACTTAGGACTGAATATTAGTAGCCTGCTAGGAATAATTCTAGCTATAGCTGGAGCAGGCCTCTACTTTCTTCGTACATGGCGTCCAAAATTAGCCAGAGATCATGATATTTTTTTTGCAGCAATTGGTCTACTATCTGGTGGTATTCTCATATTTCAAGGTTGGCGACTAGACCCAATTTTAGCTTTTGGTCAGTTTTTATTAACTGGTAGTACTATATTCTTTGCAGCAGAAGCCATAAGTTTGAGAGGTGTTACAACTAAGCAAGCTAGGGAACGTACACCTGTTGTAGATGAAGAAAGATCGGTCAGCCCCGTTTATAGTTATGCAGAAACAGAGTTAGACGAACTAGAACCATTAGAAGAATACCCCAACAATCGTAGAATCAGAGGTAGTCAAGATTATCGTTCTTCTCGGCCAGATTATTATGAAGATGATTACCGCCGTCGCCCTTCCAATCGAAGAAGTAGTTACGATAGATCAGAAGAGCCAAAACCAAGATTACGCAAGAGTAATCGCTCAGAAGACTACCCACGCTCATCCTCTGAATACTGGGAAGCTTCTGTAGACTCAGAAAATAGATTACCTCGTTCTCGTCGCCAAGATAACTTTAGCGAATCAAATGGGCAGAATGAAAGACTACCTCGTTCTCGTCGCCAAGATAGTTGGACAAGTTCAGCCGACGAAGAAAGACCAACCTTAGCCCGTAGCAGTCGCTCTAATTCTACTGAAAGTTATTCAGAAGAAAGACGTCCTAGAACTAGGAAACGTCGCTCACCAGAAACATCATCTCCTGATCGAGAAGCAATACCTACAGATTATGTAGAATACACTCCGATGGACTCTTCTGATAATGATACTGGTCAATAACTCGCCGTTAAATCAAAGATTATAACGGAAGCTTGAATCAGCTTGTTTAAGACTAGCTTATATTTGATCCGCGTAAGTACTTTGTGTACTACGTTAAGAAAGTCCAACAAAATGATGACAAATACTTCAACAGTTTGCTACTCTATCTTCAGTCATTAAACATCCGAGTTGAGTTGAGGAAATGTGCTTGGCAAAACACAAGCTTTTTTAACATTGGCTAGTTTAAAATTAGCCTAGCAATAGGAGTTTTTGATGTTAAACATAAATTCAGTTTTTTCCTAGATAGGAAGGAATTAATTTATTTGCTGGTTGCTTTCCTCCCGACATTAAATCCCAGATGATAATGTGGGTCAATAGCAACATTTTAAGATGAAGATTATCGGTTTCCCATTCCTTATATTTTGTAGGGAAATTTTGGCTAGATGATTTGTATAAATAGCTTTGTGTATCTACCAATATTTAATGATTAGACTTGAGTTTTAAGATGCGATCGCCAAAATGCCAAAGTATTATAAAAGAGGAAATTACTACTGAATTTAGATCAAAAAGTTAAGAATACTACTAATAAATAGGTTTTGATATTTCCATAATCTTAATAAGAGGAACTATGATTAATATACGTTGATTTTATTACACTTTAGTTAAGTTATTATCAAGGGTGGGTGAGGCGAGAAGAGCTCCTCATACTCACTGAAATTTTATTTTTCCGCCCTAGCCTAACTACATTAAAACTCTATCTGTCTAGATATTTGTTTTATAAACAGTCTCTAAGTTTAACTTACAGCATTTTTAATATTAAGTAATGTGCATGACGCTTTCCTGAGTTACCTGTTATATAAAGCGTATTTCAGGTTGATGAGGTACAGTAACAACAGTTTGTCAACCAGTTTTTAAATGCTGCTGATTCATAAAATCAAGGACTGTACCTGATGCAACCTTCAATCTGCCCTAATTTCCAGAGCACCCTAATTTTCAGATCATAAGTTATATATAAAAAAATCAACTCCACTATTTTTATGTTACCTTTTGGAGTTATTGTCTAAAAACTATTTATTACCTCATTATCCTAAAAAGAACTGTAAGTAAATATTTGATTAATAACTACCTAGAAATACAATAAATGAACAGTTAGATTTGATCAGCAAAATGAATTCTAAACTTTGGCAAAAAGCTAAATCAGGGATATTAGTACTAGGAGTAGCAGTTGGTGCAAATTTCACTAACTTTTCTGCCGTTAATGCCAAAACAAAAACACAAGTAATACCCCAACTACCGAATCCAAATCAAACAGAAATAATGCTTGCACTTAGTATTGAGGAAAAAACTAATATTCGTGTTTATGAACGAGCTAGTCAAGCAGTAGTCTCTATAGATACTGATAAAGCCAATGGTAGTGGTACGATTATTACTCGCGATGGAATGGTATTAACCAATGCTCACGTAGTATCACAAGGTGGTGTGGTAAAAATTACTTTAGCAGATGGTAGAAAAGTTAAAGCAGATGTTATTGGTTTTGGTGAAGCAGGTTTAGATTTAGCGGTTCTGAAAATTAGAGGAGAAACCAACCTTCCCACAATCAACATAGCCCGTCCAACTTCTACAAAAGTAGGTCAACGAGCTTTTGCTATTGGTAATCCTTTTGGCAGATTTCAAGGTACTCTTACTGTAGGAATAGTGAGTCGTATAGATCAAGAAAGAGGTTTTATCCAAACAGATGCAGCCATTAATCCTGGTAATTCTGGAGGGCCATTATTGAATAGCACTGGAGAACTCATCGGTGTCAATACTGCTATATTTACTCGTGGTCAATTAGGAGGTAATATTGGTATAGGTTTTGCTATATCTATAGATAGAGTCCCAGAATTTCTAGAGGCAGTTCGAGAAGGCCGAGCACCTTTAGTACCTCAACAGCAAACAGCCATGTTTGATGAAGAGCAGGCTGAAAAACTAGACCTTAATGGTTTAATAGAAGTCAAAGTTAACTTAGAACTTGAATCTAAAACATTACCTGAAGACAATAGTTACTATGATCTTTACGCTTTTGAAGGAAGAGCAGGTCAAAGAGTTTCTATTGACATGAGTAGCAATCAAATAGATTCCTATTTAATTTTATTAAACTCAAACGATCAAGAG
>JAJEAQ010000199.1 GCA_022822685.1 Trichodesmium sp. jk18x7bins.61 | reverse complement strand
ATTTGACGGGGAAGGAGTCTGTCAACCTATTTATTAATCCAATAGTCGTACAGAATTCCCAAAATTAATTCTGAGTCGGTATAACTGAATTATTTTTTGATAAGATTCTGTAATGGGAATATTCCAGATATTGTTCTGCTCGTCTCAAACAAACTTTAGTTGCACAGACTGGAAGTGAATTCCTCGGGGAGGGGATGTGAATTATCACGGTACTTCATTCAACTTGCTTGCTGGGAACTCCCGCTTGATCATGCAAGAGAATGTTGGGATGAAAGCAACCCTATTTATTGGATACATCCTGATTCTCAATATACTTATTCTCGCTCGGCATGCTCAGGCAAGATGCCTAAGATACTAACCTTTGACAAAATCAGGTACGGTTCTTATAATAATATACCTATCAGCACAAGGGGAGGAAATCAGCTCTGTTAAATACCGTGGTTCGTTCAACTTGAGTCGAATTCTTCCAGGTTGTAGCCTCAGCTCAACTTCGGGAGTATGTAAACAAATATATAAGATGAAGGATTAGTAAGGAATGTCAGCATCACAAGTAACCGATTCCTCTTTTCAGCAAGAAGTGCTAGACAGTGAAGTTCCGGTTTTAGTAGACTTCTGGGCTCCTTGGTGTGGGCCATGTAGGATGGTGGCTCCAGTTGTGGATGAAATCGCCGCTCAATATAAAGAACAAATAAAAGTAGTTAAAGTCAATACTGATGAAAATCCTAACGTAGCAAGCCAGTATGGCATTCGTAGTATTCCTACATTGATGATTTTTAAAGATGGCCAAAGATTGGATATGGTTGTTGGTGCTGTCCCCAAGACTACATTGGCTAATACTCTAGAGAAGTACCTATAATGGTTATTTGATTGAGAACTGTTGATAAACAGTGAGAAAATTTTATCTAAAAATATTTAGGATTCTCTTAGCACCCATGTTTCAACTCAGGTATGGAAGCAGACTCGGTGATGGAACAGGTTTGAATCACCACCAGTAGTTATATACCTTTGGCTCAAAAGCCAGCATAATCCAGCTAGAAGAGGTTGGCGTCTCCTCTATAAAAACCGATGGACTCTAGCTGAATCCGCAACAACCGAAACTTGTTATTTATAGTCATAAAAATGTATCGTGGGGCTCACTTGAACATGATAATTAACATGCTTTTTAAGATTGTACCTGTGGGATAAAGATGCTCCAATGAAGTTCTGGAAGCCTTGAATATTCTCCTTTCAAATTTTAACTATGGTTGTTCCAAGAATCCCCATCGCAGAGATCAGGGGGAAATTTTTCAATTTTTGATATTAACAACAGTCAAAAGATCAACTAATCAAGGCAGTGGGAAAATATTCTCAAAACATTTTTTAGATCAGCTGAAGATTATTCTACTACGAAGGTAAGGAGTAAAACTTTTGACTTTAAGCTTTAGAAACTGGTATCAAATAGTTGATGTCCATAGTATTATCATGTTTGATTCTGCTTGGTAAAAACATTTTCGGAAATTCCTTAGCGGAAGTATAAAAAATACAAGGCGGATTGTGAGATATTCAAATTGTGAAAACTATTAAAAAGTTAATTATCAGTACTATTTTATAGTAGGGAGATTGGAGATAAGTGTTTTGAGCATTGATTTGATTAACCTTTAATCGTAGAATTAAAGTTTATTTTCTACAGTCTTATTAATCAAGGTAGTTTAAGCTATTTTGCTCTTAATGATGAAGATAAAAAAATACAGAATTTAAAGGGCAAAGTTTAAATGGGTGGGTGATGGGTTTGTCAAATCAAATATTGTGCTGACAAAAAAAAATCAATCCTATCGTTTCAGCAAGTTATGGAATATTCCGGCCTATAGGCCAGTGGTGAAAGTCTGTGAAGCAACTATAAAAGCTAAAGAGAGTAAATCTTAAAGAGCAGATGCTATGAAGCATAAACCTTGCATTTGGAAAAAGTGAATGGCCTCAGATTTTCAGAGATCAACTGTTGAGCCTATTGATGCAGAAATGACTAAGTTAGTCAAGAATTTGCCAACATTAAAGCATGAGAGATGGATTAGGCGATCGCTTTCCACTATAGTTAGCATGGCAGGAGAAAAGCTAGACCAACTAGACTGGAAAATATTAGCATCCTCTATAGAAGATATGGAAAAGGCATTTGAGACATTTTATCCATATCGTCATGTTCGCAAAATTACAATATTTGGTTCTGCACGAACATCTCCAGAACGGCCAGAATATAAAATGGCAGTGGATTTTGCTCATCGCATTACCCAACAAGGTTTTATGGTAATGACAGGTGCAGGTGGTGGGATAATGCAAGCTGGTAATCAAGGTGCAGGAGCAGAAAAATCTTTCGGTTTAAACATTCAGTTGCCTTTTGAGGCAGAATCAAATCCTTTTATAGAAGGAGACAAAAAACTAATTAAGTTTAAATACTTTTTCACTCGTAAGTTATTTTTTCTCAGAGAAAGTGATGCCTTAGCTTTATTTCCTGGTGGTTTTGGTACTCTAGACGAAGCATTTGAAAGTTTGACTCTGAGCCAAACCGGGAAATATGGCCCGGCACCTTTGATATTAATAGATTGCCAAGGTGGCAATTATTGGCATGACTGGAACGATTTTATTCAAAAACAACTGTTGAGGCGTGGTTTGATTAGTCCAGAAGACTCTAACTTATATATGATTACGGATAATTTAGAAGAAGCTTGTCAAGCGATCGCTAATTTCTATAGGATTTATCATTCTAGTCGCTATGTGGGGGGAAAATTAGTGATTCGCCTTAACTCAGAATTGTCAGAAAAGGATGTGGACTCTTTGAATCAAGAATTTAATGATATTCTGACTACAGGTAGAATTGAGAAAAGTCAAGCTTTAGCAGAAGAGTCTGGAGATGATACGAGTTATCTTCCTCGTTTAGTTTTGCATTTTAATCAGAAAAACACTGGCAGGTTATATCAAATGATTGATCGGATTAATCAAAAAGGAGCAAATATATTAAAGTTAACTCATCCAGAACAAAAATAGCTAACTCACAACTGAAGTTATTAGCTATTGACCGAAAAAATTCAGTCTGCTTTTCCTTTAGTACAGTAAATAACTTCTACCTTCTGCTTTTCGGAAGAATATAGAGTAATACTTTAACCTTAGTACAGGAAAAAGGGTTGAAAAGAAGATGTTGATAGGGTTTGATCAAAATTGAGTAGATTAATCATAAACCCCATGAACCAATATAGCCAATTCAAAGAAAGCCTTCCAACCCCATCTAGGATGGCATAGAGCCAGGATATCCTTTCTCGCCCTGTTCCTGCTGGCTTTGCTGAAAATGAAAACCGTATACTTAGTACTTTAACACCAAATTCACTGATAAAAAAGTAGTTTTTTAAATCACTCTCATCCTTCTGGATTTTGCCTCACCTTGGTAATTAAAAATAGTACTTATAAACCAGATTTGGTATAGCATTTATCATATTGGTGAGGTAAAAAGTTCTAGTTTTTAGGGAACAGGGAAAAGAACATAAGAAAAACAAGTTTAACTCACTAACATGAGAAACGCTATATCACATCCTATTTTTCGATTTAATCTAAGTTATTTAATGAAGTTGAATATTTAATTAGT
>JAJEAQ010000720.1 GCA_022822685.1 Trichodesmium sp. jk18x7bins.61 | reverse complement strand
AATCGCTTGTCCAACAACGTCGTGATTGTCCCGAATTGACTGATGTCTTAATATTATTAGAACATCCACCAGTTTATACTTTGGGGCAAGGAGCTAAATTAGATTTTCTCAAATTTGATCCTATTCAAAATGAACACGAACTCCACCGAGTGGAGCGAGGTGGAGAGGTGACATATCATTGCCCTGGTCAACTGGTAGGTTATCCTATTCTTAACCTACGACATTACCAACAAGATTTACATTGGTATCTACGACAATTAGAAGAAGTATTACTGCAAGTCTTGGATTTTTATGGTCTCCAGGGTGAGCGATATCCTGGTTTAACAGGGGTTTGGTTAGAAGGTCGAAAATTAGGAGCGATCGGAATTAAAGTCAGTCGGTGGATAACTATGCACGGCTTTTCCCTCAATGTTTGTCCAAATTTAGCAGGTTTTAACAGAATCATACCTTGTGGCATCTCTGATCAACCTATAGGTAGTCTAGGGGAGTTTCTTCCTGGCATTACCACAGATGAAGTACTTCCTCAAATAGCTACTGCTTTTGCTAAGACATTTCAAGTCAAGTTAATCAAAACTTAAAATTTATCTGTAAAGAGTCTATAATTGGTTGTGGAAGGTATCCCCCTTTTAGCCTTATACATTCTACCCTTTTTTTCCTTCTTTTCATTAAATTTAGCCTACTTGACCTATTCCCAATGCTGGGCTTAAGCACCATGTCGGGAGTATGTCAAAAAGGAATAGGATCGGAATCTTCAGGTGGTAAGTCATCTGGTAAATTTGATTTTGATTCTTGGTTAGCAGCAGAAGTACGACGAGATGTTAAGTCCACAACATTATTACTGTAGTTTTCCTCTTGTGACTCCTGCTGAGTCACAGTTCTACTCATAGAGATATTTGCGGAAGCCTGATTTCTATCGAGAGTCATAGCTTCAGGGCTAACAGGATAGACTCTAGAAGCTATTAATTCAGCTCGCTTTTCTTTAAAACCTTCTGGTCGCTCAATAGTATTCATATTCAAGCGACCTTCAACAATTATAAAATCGCTTTCATGGTATTTTTGAGTGATTTGTTGAGCTAAATCTCGCCATGCGACTACCTTGAGAACAGCTGGTTTATTACCAGTTCCTATGTTGGTAAACTCTACCATCATTTCTGCTACAGGTAATTGAGTATCTGCTGTGTAGCGAAGTTCTGGTTCTTTGATAATTTGTACCATTAATATACAGCTATTCATTTTAATTATTGACTTATTGACTAGTTATTTTTTCAAGCCGGAAAAAACAGAGATAATATTTAGTTTTCTGGCTACTTATCTAGGCTTGATCTAAATCATAACCCCTACTCCCATTGTAGAGCCTACTTAAACAAATTACCTGTTGAGCGATCGCCCGTTTTTTGAAAGTTATTTAATTTGAGTTATGAACTACCTCGGCCTGTAGACAGGTATAGCCATCCTATGTGATTAACTTTCTGAGCAACTACTTAATTGGTTTCCTGTCAGAAACAGGTTAACAAAGTCATGGATCATACTACGATAATCTCTTAAAGTTTTATCAACCCAATCTCGATCGCTACTATCTGCATAAATATATACTAAAGGTTCTCCTGCATCAGGTAAAATTAATACCCAATTATCATTTTGAGGATTAATAATTTTTACCCCATCAGTTAGTTCTAAATTTTCTGGGGGATTAGTTTCTACTAAATATCGCATTAATCCCCCCTTTACTTTCCAAGGACAACGTACTGTATAACAGCGATGAGTCACAGGAGGAAGATCAGCACTTATTTGTCCTAGCGATCGCTCTTGAATCGTCAACATTTCTATCACTTTAGCGATACAAAACATACCATCAAAACCAGGATGTAATTTGGGAAAAATAAATCCCATTTCTCCGCTTCCACCTATTACCACGTTATGATTAATTTGACAAGCCTCCATTAAAGCTGTGGGATTTGCTTTTGTCCGAATCACATGACCATCATGACGCCGAGCAATTTGTTCTACTGCTGCAGAAGCATTGATTGGTACTACTACTGTACTGCGAGGATGAGCAGTTAACATCAGATTTACCATCAGAGCAGTTAACATTTCACCACGAATCGCCGAACCAGTTTCATCGACCAAAATTAGCTGTTCTCCATTTGCAGCTACCTGCACTCCTACATTAGCTTGCAAAGCTTCTACAACTCTACCTAATTGATCTAATAAACTTTCTCTTTCTTCTACTCCTAAAGAAGTTTGCTTAAGGCTAGCATTGAGAACTACAGCATCACAACCAAATTTAGCTAATAGTTGTGGTAATACAGCTCCCGAAACACCATAACAATAATCAATTACCACCTTAGATTTACTATAGCGAATTGCCTCACAATCCAGATGATTTTCAAAACCTTTTCTATAAATATTTAATACTTCATGGCGATCAATCATATTACCAATTTCTGGAATTTGCACTCGGCGTAAATCTTCTTTAAAATATGCTCCCTCTATCTTTTTTTCCTTGGCTTTAGAAATATTAATTCCTTGAGAATCGAAGATTTCAATTAATATTTGGTCTGAGCGCTCAGGAGAAAGACGCACATGAATACCACCAGCTATATTCATAGTTGGTAAAGTTGTTCTGGCGATGGGAATTGCAGTAGATTCAAAATTCACTACATTAACTCCAACTGACATTAAACCCGCAATTATAGACCGAGAAACCATCTGAGATATACTACGTTGGTCTCGAGATACTGATACTGTAGAACCAGGTTTTAAAGTAGAACCATAAGCTGCTCCCAACTTAACCGCAAATTCAGGAGTAATGTCAATATTTGCTAATCCCTGCACTCCCCGTTGCCCAAACAAATTTCTCTGAGCAGTTGAGCCCCAAATTAGATTAATATTCAGAATCGCTCCAGATTCAATTTTTTTACTAGGCCACACTTTTACATTAGGAGTAATGTAAGCTTCTTCTCCTACTGCAGATAAAGAGCCAACTACAGCACCTTCCAATATTTGAGCACGACGGTCTATCCTTACCCCTCGGCAAATTACACAAGCTTGTAAATTTGCATCTTCTCCGACAATTGTCCCATTCCAAACAATTGGGCGTTTTATATCTGCCTCAGAACCAATCGTGATATTATCCCCGATGACACTACCTGCTTCAATCCGAACTTTTGGACCAATTCTACAGTTATCTCCAATTACAGCAGGTGTCTCAATTTTTGCTGTCTGGTCAATATAAGTATTTTCTCCTATCCAAAGTCCTGGCGATCGCTCTTGATAAGCAAACTCAAGGTTAACCGTCCGTTGCAGTGCATCATATTGGGCTTCCCGATAAGCATCTAAATGTCCAACATCACACCAATAATCTTTTGCCACATAGCCATACATTGGCTCATTTTTATCTAACAATAAAGGAAATAATTCTTTAGAGAAATCAGATTCCTGATTAGCTGGTAGATAATCTAAAACTTCTGGTTCTAAAATATAAGTTCCCGTATTGACAGTGTCAGAAAATACTTCACTTGTAGAAGGTTTTTCTAGAAATCTTTTGATTCTCTGTTCCCGATCTGTAATTACTACTCCAAATTCAACTGGATTGTTGACACGAGTCAGCACTAACGTTGCTTTGGACTTATGTTTTTGATGAAATTCAATAGCTGCACTTAAATCAAAATCTGTGATTGTATCCCCACTAATCACCAAGAATGTTTCATCTAAAAGTTTCGCAATATTTTTCACACAACCTGCAGTTCCTAGAGGTTGTCCTTCTTCCACAGCATAAGTCATCTGAACTCCAAATTGACTACCATCTTGAAAATATTCACGCATCACATCAGGCAAATAATGTAAAGTAGCAATAATCTCTCTAATTTGATGTTTTTTTAACAGATTAATAATATGTTCGGCTATGGGGCGATTTAAAACTGGGACCATTGGTTTCGGAAGATCGCAAGTCAGGGGCCTGAGTCGTGTTCCTGAACCTCCAGCCATTAACACTGCACGCATAATTCCTCCTTTTTTAAATTTTTATACACATATATATTCATGTTTTATTCAGTCTTCTATTTTAATTTTTTTAGTTGTTTATAAAAGATTTTCTTGAAACGGATAGACAAAATATTGGAGATTTAATCAAATATCTAAAATAAATATTGAATTGAACGCACTAATTAGATCTGTATTGGTTATAATAGTTCTATAAATATTAAACTTAAAGCCCAATTAAGATTAACTAAATAATTAAAATGGGCATTGTCCAATAAAGTAATCTTTTCAGAGTTTTTGTGCCATGGGTACGTTAATTGGCCTGTTATTGCTGGTTGTATATGGAGGTGGAATCTGGAAGTTCTGGAATGGGTTTGAACAGACCAACTTTTCTCGGAACTTTCAGAATCGTTTAGTACTATCTATACTATGGCCGGTTTTGTTAATTGGTAACAAATCTTATCGTAAGAACTTTACAAAAGCTCTTAGAGGCTCAAGACGATAGTCAGAAAAAATGTCCAAAAAAAAGTTAACCTCATCCCCAAAAAATGAACAATCTAACTGGTTTTCTCAACAAAATTTAGATGATTGGCATACTCAAATCATGGCAGTCAAGGAGCGCTTTGAGAAAGAGTACCGTGGAGAATCTTTTGAGTTCCCCTCAGAAGTTGAAGCAATGCCAATATTTCACGATTACGCTTCTGGTAATCTTACACAAAAAACAGTTTCCCCTTTTTGGGAGATAGTTAAACCCAAGAAAAATCAGAAATGTTTAGATATTGGTTGTGGGGCGAGTTTTTTGATTTACCCCTGGCGAGAGTGGGATGCTTTTTTTTATGGTCAAGAAATTAGCACCATCGCCAGGGATAATTTGAATCAAAGAGGAGCTTTACTTAATTATAAACTGTTTAAAGGAGTAGAATTGAAACCAGCTCATCAACTTAGTTATGAAGCAGATGAGTTTGACTTAGCGATCGCTACAGGCTTTAGTTGTTATTATCCTTTAGACTATTGGGAACTTGTACTCCAAGAAGTTAAACGGGTGCTTAAATCTGGCCGTCACTTCGTTTTTGATGTTCTTAACCCAGAACAACCACTGGCAGAAAATTGGGCAATTTTAGAAACTTATTTAGGAGCAGAAGTATTTTTGGAACCTCTGGAAAACTGGGAAAAAGTGATTAAGGCTAGGGGTGGAAAAATAGTAAAACGACAACGAGGAGAATTATTTAAAATGTATAAAGTTCAATTTTAGGGGATGGGAAGTCATGATCAATTTTGGTGAATTTATTATGCTTTGATGAAGCGATCATGAGAGCGCGACCTGAATTGGTCGTCTGAAATGGGACACCTTTCATGTCGGCGACAGGCTCAAGTCCCTTAGGGATTTTCACCCTTAACCCTCACGGAAAAGACTCCCAATACTAACTAAAACAGGAGTCCGACTACTCCTGTTCATGTCGGCGACTGGCTCAAAGTAGGCTCACCCACCAGGGATTAGGCGGAAAGGAGCAAGAGGGAAAGAGATGGAAAGGTGAACGAAGTCGCGGGTTGCTGATTATTCATGTAGCTTTAGCTAAAACTGCGTCATATTATGAACAGCCAAATTATCCCTGATAGGCTGCTCCCAAAAAGGTAAGGAGGTGATATTGATGTTTGACGCTCATCAATATGTGCTCACAAATCCCTTCCGCCAGTAAATAACCACCTTTTCATTGAGCAGGGAGGCTCCCTGCTCAACGCTGTTCTGTAATGGAACAGATCGGGATTCTAAATTTGTCCCCCCATGTAGAGCCTGTAGCTTTAGCTAAAACATGTATTTCCTAAACAGGAAAAGCCGACTTCTCCTCTCACTCATGGGAAAGATACTCAGACAAAAGAAACTTAAGGTCGACAAAAGTTAGATGTCATTTCTGACAAAGGTCGTT
>JAJEAQ010000042.1 GCA_022822685.1 Trichodesmium sp. jk18x7bins.61 | reverse complement strand
TTCTGATTTGACAAGAGTGGGAAGATCAGGAGTTGATCGTATGCCGCTTCTGTTGGTTTGATGAATTTTACCACATAATTACTAGGGATAACTAGGGGCTCATAGTGCTTTGTGACGTAAGTTGTCAACTAAGTTAATTCTTTCCCATCTCCGACGCTCGCCCCTAGGGAGAGGGCGGGACTTCCGGCCAGTTTATTAATTTGTGGAGGCGCCCAAAGCGACACTTTATAGATGCTTCTTAGCGATCGCCTCAATTGCTATACTCTATTGAATCGACATCACTAGGCAATTCTTGAGTTAAAACTTCAGCATCATTTTCAGTTACTAAGACATCATCCTCAATCCTAATACCTCGCACATCAGAAAACTTTTCTAGCTTTTCCCAATTCACAATATCCTGGTATTTTTGATGCATTTCAGGGTCATTTAAAATCCCAGGAACTTGATAAAAACCAGGCTCAATTGTGACTAACATTCCTGGAATTAAAGGACGATTTAATCGCAAAAACCCTAAACCAAAACGATGACTCCGCACCCTACCTATTTCATATCCAGCTAAATCTCCTAAATCTTCCATATCATGTACATCCAAACCTAATAAATGACCGACTCCATGAGGAAAAAATAAAGCATGAGCATCCATTTCTACTAGATCTTCTGCTTTACCTTTTAAAATTCCTAAATTTACTAATCCTTCCGCAATAACTTGAGCTGCTAATAGATGAATATCCAAATATTCAACACCAGGTTTAACTTTAGCAATACAGGCATCATGGGCAGCTAAAACTACATCATAAATATCCCGTTGTGTGGGGGAAAATTTACCAGAAACAGGCCAGGTACGAGTCAGATCGCTAGCCCACCCTAAAGGTGTTTCTGCTCCTACATCTGTTAATAGTAAATCTCCTATTTGTAGGGGGTGATGATATTGTTCATTATGTAAAACTTCCCCATGTACAGTCACAATACTGGGGTAAGCACAAGTCATATTATGGGAAATAATAACACTCTCCATTGCGGCTCGGATATTAGCTTCAAATTGAGCATCTTTTGTAGCTGCCATCCCTGCTTTATGAGCTTTTATTGTTACTGCTGCTGCTTGTTTTAATTCTGTTAAAGCCATAGCATCGTGGCTCAGTCTTAAAGAGATAATGGCTTTGGTTAATTCCAAGTCTATTCCTGTAGGGTGATTCGATGCATAAATATCTCGATTCAGAATGTCAGATTGTGTAATTTTAGTAGTGGGATTTTGTACAGGAATTGTAGCAGCATTAGTGGCGCGAGATTTTAATTCTTGCATAGGGAAAGCAGCATCAGCATTAATAATTTCTGCTAGGCGATCGCGTGTGGGCATTTCTCCATACCAAAGTTGACTACTCCCTGGTGCATTATCCATAAATAGTTCTAACTTTCCCCTTTCTAAACGCACAACAGCTTCTTCCATAGGTAGTCCAGCAAAATAGAGAAAGTGACTGCTGGAGCGGAAGGGGAAATTATTAGCTGGAAAGTTACGGGAACTACGACTTCCTGACCAAAGAATAGCTGGAAAATTAATTAATTTGGCTAATTTTTCCCGTCTGTTACGGAGTGTTGTGGCTAGAGATATGTGATTAGTGGGAATTTGCATGGTAGTTATTTATTCAATAATAAAACTGATCATAAAGCTTGTAATGGTCTGTGAAGATTTAATTGTTGGGTAGTGGGAGTATCTTGCTCCCTTGCGTAAGCTTTTCACTCACTTCACCCATTAAATAGACAGACAAATAGCAGTAGGGTAGGTAAATATTGAGCTATCTGGAGCAGCGATAAATTTGGCAAGCGGACAAGAGCTAGCCCCATAGATACTCATTAAGAATATAGAACTTGAAAAATATTCAATTTTTCATCAAAATAGGCAACTATTTTAGTATACTACTTACTGTAAATCGCCATACTCAGATATTTCATCTAGGTAAATCTAGCTAAAATTAAAATTAACAACAGATATAAAATGTTAAATATAAAATACAAATTTGCTATATCCACTATTTTATTAGCAGCAATAGTTACTATTTTTGAAAATAGAATTACTCAAGCCATAAATAATCCCGGTCTTTCCTGTAAAAATTCTTGTTCCCAATTGGCTGAAGCCAACTCAGTTTCAAGTTTAAAGGAAATTATGGGAGAAAATGCAGAGGTAGAAAAAGTAGTAGGAGGTTTCAAATTTACTGAAGGACCTATCTGGCATCCAGAAGGTTTTTTACTTTTTAGTGATATTCCAGAAAATACAATTTATCAATGGCAACCTCATCAATCAGTTAAGGTCTTTCGTCGCCCTTCTGGTAATGCAAATGGCAATACACTAGATTTAGAAGGAAGATTAATTACTGGTGAACATGGTAACCGTCGAGTATCACGAACTGAAAAAGATGGCACAATAGTTACACTTGCTAATCAATATAATGATAAACGCCTGAATAGTCCTAATGATTTAGTAGTCAAGTCAGATGGCAGTATTTATTTTACTGACCCTCCCTATGGAATTAAATCAGAACAAGAAGAGTTAGGTTTTTATGGTGTTTATCGGATTGCACCAGATGGCAAGTTAATTCTATTAATTGATGATTTTGTTCGCCCTAATGGTATTGCTTTATCGCCGGATGAAAGCAAACTTTATGTGAATGATTCTGAAAAAGGTCATATTCGAGCTTTTGATATTAAGTCAGATGGAAATCTAGAAAAGGGTCGAATTTTTGCTGAGTTGAAAGAGCCAAATAAACAAGGTGTACCTGATGGGATGAAAGTCGATTTACAAGGAAATATTTATAGTACAGGTCCGGGTGGAGTTTGGGTATTTTCTCCATCGGGAAGGTTATTAGGAATTATTGCTGTTCCAGAGAGAGTTACTAATTTAGCATGGGGAAATAATGACTATAAAACTCTTTATTTAACAGCTAGTAATAGTCTCTACCGGATCAATCTAAAAGTTGCCGGAATTAAACCTGGTAATAGATGAATTTAAGAAGTAAAAAAAATATCATAACAGTCAAACTAATGTTGAAAAATTATCTATCTAAAGCATCAGATCAAACAGTATTTCGTGGCTATAATTTTTTACCAATAATCTCTTGGAAAATACTGTCAAATCCTGCTACTAAAATGGTAGGATTTTTCAACAACTATCGGATTCACAAAAACATTAAATATTTGACCGTCAAAAACTATGATTTGAAGCTAGATATCTACCAGTCTCTGATTGCCAAACCTCATCCAACAGTAATTTTTATTCATGGTGGTGGCTGGGTAGGGCGCCCTAGAGAAGTGGAACTATTTTTTTTATTGCCATATCTGAAAATGGGCTTTTCTGTGATCAATGTGGGGTATCGTTTGGCAGTACAGTCGTTAGCACCTGCAGCAGTAGCAGACTGTCGCTGTGCTTTACGTTGGGTGATTAGAAATGCACAACAGTACAATTTTGATCCTGAAAAAATTGTTGTGAGTGGGTTTTCTGCGGGTGGGCATTTAGCTATGACAACTGCTATGTTACCGAATTCTACTGGTTTTGACTCCTATTGCCCAGGGAATGAGGAATTGAAAGTTGCAGCGATCATCAATTGGTATGGCATTACTGATGTTAAAGATTTGCTTGAGGGAGCTAATGTTCAAGATTACGCTCTAGAGTGGATGGGTAATCAGAGCGATCGCTTTGAAATTGCAGATCGCGTTTCTCCCATTAATTATGTGCGATCGCAACTCCCGCCAATTTTTACTATTCATGGTGATGCTGATTTAAGTGTGCCATATAATCATGCTGTGAGATTTCACGAAGCACTTAATCAAGCTAATGTACCAAATCAATTATTAACTATTCCAGGGGGTGGACATGGAGAATTTAGTTATAGTGAAAATCTCAATATCTATAAAAATATTGAGGCATTTTTGAGAAAATATGGTTTATTCAATGATTGAAATTAGTTCAATTTAAAACTTGACTACGGGTTAAAACCAGTCGCCTTCAGATTTTTTGTTTTCTAATTTTATGTAGCTATCATGGAACACGCCTGCAAGAATTATGGAAGTCTGGAGAGTTACATAATTTTTTGATTCATTCTACCTTCGGAAATTGGTTATTTGCCATGATTAAGAGATTGTTTGTAAAGCCTAGATTAAATTCTGGCGTAGGATGGGTGAGGGGTCAATATTTCCTTGTACTCATCATAATTTTATTTGTCCGCCGTAACCCATCAGAATTAACAACTATAGCTACCTTAATATTTAGTCGACAAACAGTCTCTAATTATAGTCTGTTTTGAGGTTAAGATCCAAAGACTAAAATTTATTTATTTTATCAGTTAACTATTTATCCTAATCCTAATCAATGACTGTTCAAGATGATAGTCGAGAAAATGAACTAATTCAGTTATTTAATTTAGAAAGACCAGTAAATTTAACTCGTAGTGGCACAGATGCAATCTTGACTTTAAATACAGTGGAAATTCCTTTTGAGTTAAAGTCAACTACAAAAACTTCTGTAACTACAGTTAGAGATTTTGGACCAGAACATATTAAAAAATGGAGAGGAAAACATTGGTTATTTGGTTTCTATGACAAAGGTGGTAAAACGCTAAAATATTGCTTGTATGCTTCCCCCCAAATGATGGCTCCTTGGATTAGTGAAAAATCAGCTTATGTTGCATCAGATTATAAACTTGCTCAATTAATACCAGAGTTAATTACCATCTCTTGATTATACGAAATTGTTGGGCAGAAAGAAGTTTATATACTCGAAGATGCTCAGAGTAGGCAAAAAAGACAATACACAATTCAAGAATACCGGAATAAAATGGATTGAGAATTTGGTTACTCTCCTGAAAGAATGCTTTCGATTTTAAGAGAGCGATGTCAATATTTAATTTTATGAGGTTCAACTTTAAATAATCCTCATATTCCAGCTTCATATTTTCAAGGTGGGGAGCAAATAACTACCAATTATGCTCAACGTTTAAGAGAGCTTGTGAGTAAAACATTTCAGGAAAATACTTGAGAAATAGATACTGCTACTTGATAAGCCATCGGTGGTGGTACAGCATTTCCAATTTGACCTAATGCTTGATAAACTGCACCAGAAAATTGCCAATATTCTGGAAAACCTTGGAGAATTCCACAGTCAGGAACAGACAATCTAAAATGACCATTCTTTACTACAAATAAATGTGCTTTTTCACGATTTTCTGCTACTCCATTCGGCCAAATTTATAATTTTTCCCAAGCTTTTTGTGCAGAAACGCTACTTAAAATAGAGGTAGTATGGCGGAGTCCAGTTAATCCACTTCTGAGAGTAGGTGATAAAGCATCAAATCCGTTATTTGGTAACCCTAATGCTTCACGAGTTCCCATGAACGTTGTAATTTTTATGTGGATTCCAAATGCTCAAAAAGATTGATTTTAATTGGTTTTCCAGATTGATTTGTTGGTAAGTGATGCCAATAATGAGTAGGTTGAGGTGGTTGATATTTAGTTAAATATTTGTCATCGCGAAAACCGATAAAAAAGACTCGCTTTCTAATTTGAGGAATACCGAAATCTGGAGCATTTAAGATAAATTTTATGAGTTTGTACTGAGAATTTAAAGGAGCTTCAATAACTTCTTTAATATATTTACTGAACTTTTTACTTACTAATGCTGTGACATTTTCTGCCACAAATATTAGAGGTTCAATTTCTAGTACAGCACGGATAAATTCGGGGAACATATCACGATTATCTTCCTTACCTTTTTGACGACCAGCAATAGAAAAAGGTTGACAATGTGGGCCGCCGTGGATGATATCAACTAAACCACGATAGAGTCGCCAATCTACTTTTGTAACATCTCCTTTCTCATCAGAAAAAATTTGCCAATCTGGTCGAAGGTTACGCAAAGTATTACCACCTTCCTTGAGAATATCATAGGAAGCAATATGAGTAAAACCAGCTTGCTCAAAGCCAAGATCAAAACCACCACCTCCACTAAATAAAGAGAGCGATCGCCATCCATTTTTAGGCATTTGTGACATGAGTTTTTCAGGATTTAGATTGTGAATATTGATAGGATGAATTGGTTTTTTACCTTCTCCATTTTAGGCTTGTTTTTTGGCGCGACTAGATGCTTTTGAACGTTCTCTATAAATTTCTCTTTGTGCTTCGGTAATATTCCAACCTTTAGCAGGTGATGGTGTTGACATTGCGGAAGTTTAATGAATTTATTATGGATTAATCGTATCACTTTTAAGCAGAAATCAGCAATAAGGAAAGCCTATAAAATATTCCTCGGATTGGCAAAAATATTCATTGTCTTTTAAATTTGTTCTGAATGTTGGATAAAATTTTATCTGTTGTGAGTAGTGGGGTGGGCAAATATTGGAGTTATCTAGAGTAACAATAAATTTGCTATTCTTTGCCTACCATACTTATGCCAATTTCTCACTCAAGAGCGCCAAAAACTTTCTAGCAATATTTCTTGAGAAAATTGCTCTTATATCATGTTCGGATAATTAGTTCTGAGTAGTAGGGTGGGCAAATATTGGAGTTATCTAGAGTAACAATAAATTTGCTATTCTTTGCCCACCATACTTATGCCAATTTCTCACTCAAGAGCGCCAAAAACTTTCTAGCAATATTTCTTGAGAAAATTGATATTATTCCTCCTGATCGCAATCAATAACTGAAAAGTAGGTTTAAATTCTCCTCTTGAGCAATCAAAAAATGTTCTAATCTAATTCCCGACGCCCCTCCAACGCCCGCGCCAAGGTGACTTCATCGGCGTATTCTAAATCTCCTCCCATTGGCAAGCCAAAAGCAATGCGCGTCACTGTTGTAAAAGGTTTTAATAACTGACCAACATATAAAGTAGTTGTTTCTCCCTCTACACTGGGGCTAATGGCGATAATTACTTCCTGAACGTTTCCCTGACTGACTCGTCTTACCAAAGGTTGAATATTCAACTGTTCGGGGCCAATTCCGTCCATAGGTGAGATGACTCCCCCCAAAACGTGATATAAACCTTTATATTCTCGTGTTTTCTCTAAAGCAATCAAATCGCGGGAGTCAGAGACAACACAAATAATTTCTTTGTCTCGTTGAGGGTGGCGACAAATTTCACAAACACTTTCAGCCGATAAGTGGAAACATATCTGGCATAAACCCACTTTTTTTTTCGCTTCAACTAAAGCTTGAGCTAGGGCTTGAATTTCTGCTTCTGGGCGCTTAATTATATGTAGTGCTAGACGTTGTGCTGTTTTGGGGCCAACTCCAGGCAATCTTTGTAATTGTTCAATTAGCCTAGCTAAAGGTCGTGTATAAATTTTGGACTCCTTCCGGTCTAAAAATCTGCTTTCTCAAAGAGAGTGAAATCCCAGATATTTGGGGAATAGGTTAGATAGTGGTGTGATCGCATTGCTCAAATCCAACTAATAGGAAATCCGGTTGATTAGACATTGTTTGTAAAAACTGAGATTAGATTCTTGCGTAGGGTGGGTGAGGGGTCCATATCTCCTCGTACTCACAAGATGTTTAGTTGTCCGTCGTAACCCACCATAATTCAACACCAAAGCTATCTTAATATTTATTTTACAAACAGTCTCTTAGACATTGTCAAGTAGCAGGTTGCAGTTACCACAGACCTAGTCATTCCTAGGTGCATCTATATATTATATAACCGGATTCTATATAATTTACTTATGTTAAAAATCTGATGCACTCATTCTTTTTGAGCAATTAGGTGGGCAAATTCTCCTTGATTGGCTATGAGTAAACAAAAACACTATTTGCCCACCCTATGACTTCAACTTGTTCATTTTGTTGATCAATAAAGTGGGCGAATTTTCCCTAGTTGACTACGAATATACAAAAGTCAGTATTTGCCTATACTACAATTACATTTAAAAATTATAACCCAATACCTAGGCTAAAAGTAACAAGGGAGAATTTAGGTAATGATTACTTTAATTTTATTCCTTTTCGTTCTTCCTGATTCCCCCTGGCTCACTCCTTATCTGAAACCGATCGCCTCCAATTAAAAAACTTTTCTAATAAATTCTGCTGCCATACACTTTTGGCATATTTCTGTTTTTTCAACAACAAACCTGCTTTACTATTTACCTCAGATAAAGTTGGATAAACATGAATCCCAGTCAAAGCAGAAACAGGTAATTTATTCGACATTGCCAAAACAATTTCATGGATTAATTCACCAGCAGCAAGACCTACTAAATGCGCTCCTAAAATCTGTCCATTACCTTTAGTAATAATCTTGCCAAATCCATCTGTTGCTGCTTCAGCTTGAGCGCGGTCTACATCTGAAAAAGGTTGCTTCAGTACATAAACATCATTTCCATATCTTTCTTGAGCCTGCTTTTGAGTTAGCCCTACTCTTGCCAACTCTGGATCAGTAAAAGTTGCCCAAGGAATAACTCGATAATTAGCTTTACTAATAGGAAAAAATAACGCATTTGTTAAAACAACAACTGCTTCATAACCAGCTACATGAGTAAACTGATAACCACCAATTACATCTCCACAAGCATAAATTTTAGGATTAGTAGTTTGCAACTTTTGATTAACAATAATTCCTGGCTTTCCTACTTCCACGCCGGCAGCTTCTAAATTCAAAGACTCTACATTTGGTAATCTACCACCAGCCACTAAAATCTCATCAACTGTAATAGTTTTTCCTCCTGCAGTTAGTTGCTTCTTTCCATCCACAACTTCTACTTTTTCTGCCCTAGCTTCTCCTAAAATCTTAATACCTTCCGACTCAAATTGTTCTTGTACAACTTGAGCGGCTTCTGAATCTTCTTTTGGTAAAATTTGGTTTTTACTAGAGATAATTGTTACGTCACTACCAAGACGAGAAAAGGCTTGACTTAATTCACAACCAATCGGCCCAGCGCCAATTACTGCTAAAGAATTTGGGCGTTCCTGTAAAGAAAATACTTGTTCATTTGTGAGGAAACCTCCAGGTTTTAATCCTTCTACAGATGGAATTGCTGGCCGAGAGCCTGTGGCAATTACAAATGCTCTGGCTCTTAGTTGTTTACCGTCAACTTCAAAGGTTTTCCCGTCTATAAATTTTCCTTCTCCAAAGATAACTTCCACACCTAAACCCCTAAATCTTTCCGGCGAGTCGTGGGGTTGAATATTAGCTATTACTTGTTGGACATGACCAGTTGCTTTCGCAAATTCGATTTCTGCTGGCTGGGTGTGAATGCCAAACCTGGAGGCATTTTTGACTTGATAGGCGATGCGGGAAGCATGAATTAAAGATTTACTGGGAACACAACCAAACCAGAGACAGTCACCACCGAGGCGATCGCGTTCTACCAATACTACTTTTGCTTTAAGTTGGGCAGCAGCAGCAGCTACTACTAAACCACCTGAACCACCGCCGATAACTACTATGTCATATTCAACTGCCATTATTTATCTCCTCTTTGATTAGCTGAAGGTAAGAAGGAAGAAGATAAACCCCATAACAAGTTTTTCACCTGATCAGCTCCGAGGTTGAAAAAACTTATTAACTATGAGTTTTACCTACCACTTCAAACCTCAAACCTTCCAACTCAGTCATTTAACTCCCACAATATTAGTGGGTTCTGAGAAACTACTTAATATTAATTAAGAACCTATTAACTTCAGAAGCTTTAGATTTAGGTTCTTAATTTTACACCTGTTCTACAGTAGATGAGTACTATCTTCAGTGGAATTACTGAAGATTTTTTGACCAATCCAATAGGTTAAAATGTGAGACAATAACCCTAAAGGTCCAGCAAATCAAGAGAGAATTATTGAGTGGACAGTCCAAGTTCCTGTGCGTTGTCCTTCCCAATAAATCCAGCGACCAACAAATAAATCCATGACTAAAAAATGAATCCATCCAGTTACTGCTACAGATCCTTCTCCAAATAATTTGGCAATATCTGAGAGATGAGGATTGGATAAAACAGCAGCATCTTCAGGGGTAATGCTACTAATAAATAAGTAAAGATCAAGAGCTGCTAGTAATACAAAAGGAATTAAAGATGCCATAATTTTGCGAGTAATGTTCCTAGTTTGGCAGAAATATTATTAATGCCAAAAATGGTAATACGAAAAAGTTAGCACCATTAAAAAATTAACTCGATTGTCATGGTTAGTTATTGACTCCAGTCAGGTAAAAGAATGTTAAAAGAACTGATAAATAAATGTTATGATACTTTGGCAAAAATGTCTCTAGGAGCTACCGCTTTAATTGTAATGATTGCAGTCTATCATTGATCAGGAACCGCAATCAAGTTAAGGAGGTGGGAAAATTCTATCGATAATCAGACAAAGCAGATGGAGACTATGTTAAGCCAGACAGGATATATGGACATAAGTATGAAATTAGTTTCTGCTAATAATAAATTTGCTTTTAAATTATTTTCATAGATTCAAAAATCGGAATCAAATGAAAATATTTTTATCTCTCCAACGAGTATAACGATTGCTCTTTCTATGACCTACAGTGGCGCTCAAGGTAAAACTAGAGATGCGATGGCTGAAACTTTAATTTTTCAGGGAATGAGTTGAGAAGAAGTTAATCAGGCAAATCGGCAGTTAGGAATTTTATTAGATAGTTTTAATTCGGAAGTTAAATTAGATATTGTTAATTCAATCTGGGCGAAAAAGGGAATATATTTTTCTCCATAATTTCTCCAAATAAATCAATATTTTTATCAGATTCAGGTAAGTGAAATTGACCTTCATCATCCTCAAATTCATGAACTTATAAATTATTTTGTTAACGATAATACTAATTGCCAAATTAATAAAAATATTGAAAAGCTAGAACCAGAAGCAATAATGGTGTTGTTAAATGCTATTTATTTTAAAGGCAATTGGGAGCAGCAATTTTATGAAGATTCTACTAAAGAACAACTTTTTCATCTATCGAATGGAACAATAAAGGAACATCCAATTACGTTTCAATCATCCAGACATTTATATTACGAAGATGAAGAGTTTCAGGCTATCAGTTGGCCCGATGTAGAAGGTCCTGTCAGTATGTATATATTTCTCCCCAGAGAAAAGGTAGGCTTAGAGAGATTTTATGAAATTCTCAATGATAACAACTGGGAAAATTGGATGCTAGAGTTTGACTATTATAAAGTTAATTTAGGTTTGCCAAAGTTTAAAACTGAATATGAGGTTACCCTCAATGATATGCTGAAATCTTTAGGAATGGAGATAGCTTTTGATCAAAAGGTGGCAGATTTTTCTCGGATTTGCCCGATTCCTCCAGAGGTATATATTGATGAAGTTAAACATAAAACATTTGCTGAAGTTAATGAAGTAGGAACAGAAGCAGCAGCAGTTACCAGTGTAACTACAGGAATTAGGAGCGCAGAAATACCTGTTGATATGTTAGTTAATCGTCCCTTCTTTTTTGCAATTCGAGATAATGACTCTGGCACTATTTTATTTATGGGAGAAGTTACAAATCCAAACAGCTAATATCAGTTTGACTACTCTTCCTTGTTCTTTTTATCCCTCCAACCTCCTTTGAGAGACTGTTTGTCAAGGAAATATTAAGGTAGGTAGGGTGTTTATTTCTGGTGGCCAGCGGCGTCAAACTAAAATTCTTTAAACCCTGCCCTTAAGGGCGAGGTATTAAATGAAGAGATATTTCTACCTCACCCACCCTACGCAAGAATTTAATCTGAGGCGTGACAAACAATCTCTGAAAGGAGGATTATAAGGAATAAAACCAGAACGAAAATAAGACTTTTACCAACGGTGTAACGAATTGCTTGGGGTTGAAATCTTCACACTTTTCCTTCTCATGGCTCCCTGACTCCTGTTGAAATCAGAATAAATCTAGCGATCGCCAGATTGACTTTTTCCCTTCTTCTCTTCGGAATTATCAGCAAATAAGTGAAATTAATTCATCTAAATTCCAGGAGTTAAGGTAATTAATTAACATCAGTATCATAGTCGCATCATTACCTACTTTAAAGAGAGAATAGATTAAGTAAAAAAATTCAGTCTTCTGATTGTTAGCTTAAAGTAACGAATAAACAAGAAGGAAAATTCATAATTAAATTTTTCGTGATTTTTGTAAGGGTGGGTATAATATAATGCCCGCTTAATTAGTGATAAAAAACTTTCTCCTCCTGAGACCTTCTTTTTTCCCTCCGCGCCTCCTGCTTCCTTCTTCCTTTTTCCTTCTTCCGCGCCGACTCCCAATTTTATTGTACTTAGTCATCCGGACATGATATAACCCCATATAATCAATAAAACCCTAATTTCGACTCACCATTACACATAATAAAATAACTTTTATGAATCCTATATATCCTGATCTGATACTTACTAGCCGTTATAAAATTATCAAACAATTAGGGCATGGTGGTTTTGGGCGTACCTACCAGGCAGAAGATCACCACCGTTTCCAGGAACTCTGTGTTCTCAAAGAGTTTGCTCCACAAGTTCATGGTAGCTATGCCTTGCAAGAATCTCAAGAACTATTTGAAAGGGAAGCAGGCGTACTCTACAAGTTGCGACATCCACAAATTCCGGGCTTCCGAGAAATGTTTCGCTGTAAGTTAGATGGGGAAGGATATCTTTTTTAGTACAAGATTATGTAGAAGGTAAAACTTATCGTAGTTTGCTAGAAAATCGTAAACTTCAAGGCGGTTGCTTTACTGAAGCAGAAGTAACGAAATTTTTACTACAGCTACTGCCAGTCTGGGAATATATCCATAATTTGGGAGTCATTCACCGTGATATTTCTCCAGACAATAAATTCTACAAACCTCTGACAAATTGCCAGTATTAATTGATTTTGGTGGAGTGAAAGAAACAGCAACAAAAGTAGTATCCGAATCTGCTCACCAAGAAAATAGTATTCCACTCCCAACTACAA
>JAJEAQ010000009.1 GCA_022822685.1 Trichodesmium sp. jk18x7bins.61 | reverse complement strand
ACATTTGAGATAGATTAGCACAGTCAAACTCAACAGTTTAATTGTAAATCATGGCCAGGAGTGCCGATTCTCTCAATTTGGCTATTGGGCCAAGATGCTATATATTATAGCGCCATAGCATGAAATTAAATTTTAGCTGACTCACCGGAGTTGTCCCACATTGAAAATTTAAGGAGTAGTTAATTAATCTAAGGTACTATGTTAGATTTAACCGGTAAAAATGCCCTGGTTACAGGCATTGCAAATAATCGTTCCATTGCTTGGGGAATTGCTCAACAACTTCACAAAGCTGGAGCTAACTTGGGGATCACTTATCTACCAGATGATAAAGGTAAATTTGAAAAGAAGGTTTGGGAATTGGTAGAAGCTTTAAATCCTTCTTTGTACTTACCTTGTAATGTTCAGGACGACGATCAGGTAAAGGATACTTTTGCCACAATAGCTGAAAAGTGGGGCAGGTTGGACATTTTGATTCATTGTTTGGCTTTTGCAGGTAAGGAAGAATTATCTGGGGATTTCAGTAATACTAGTCGTCAGGGATTTACTCGCTCTCTAGATATTAGTTCTTATTCTCTGATTGATTTGAGTTCTAAGGCGAAAGATTTGATGACTGCAGGAGGGAGTATTTTAACTCTGACTTATCTGGGGGGTGTCAAGGTTGTTCCTAATTACAATGTGATGGGCATTGCTAAGGCTGCTTTGGAAATGAATGTTCGTTACTTGGCATCAGAACTAGGCCCCAAAAATATTCGGGTGAATGCTATTTCTTCTGGACCAATTAGAACTTTGGCTTCTTCGGCAGTTGGTGGTATTTTAGATATGATTCATCATGTGGAAGAGGTAGCTCCATTACGTCGGACTGTGACTCAGCTTGAAATTGGTAATACTGCGGCTTTTCTATGCAGTGATTTGGCTAGTGGAATTACTGGTCAAGTTATCTATGTGGATGCTGGTTATGAAATTATGGGGATGTAGTAACTGCTTAGGTCAAAGTTGAACTTAATCCCTCCGGCACTCCCATCTATGCAACTTCTGATTTATATCGTTTCACAAAAACACTAAATTAATCCTTTGAATTTGTTGCGTTGAAAGCTTTAATTGATAATATTTTAAGGCGATTATTTAACAGAATAAAGCATAAATTATTTGTTATATTATTTTTGAGAATTGGTAAGAGATTGGGTCAGTGGGAGTAATGGTAATTGTGATCTAGTCAGGACTTACGCAAAAGCACTATATATAATAAGTTAAAACTATAGCGTCAAATATATATAGCGTTTACTACCAAAAAATGCGTAAGTCCTGATAGTAATAGTAAGGTATGACAAAAAGCTGATAGCTAGGGACGCGACCATATTTATCCTAAGAGCAATCATCAAGTTTTTGATTAATTGTATTTTTATTGGGGGATAACTGGCAAAAGTCCTTATGACTAACCCTCGAATGCCAGCTCTCACCAAGCAGGCTCTTAATTCCATCTATAATATTTGATGCTAGATGGAGTACATTCAACAAAATCATATATGAGAGGTTAGTCAGGGCGCAGTGTATCCCTAACTATTCCAGCACTATAAGCAAGAATTTATAGATATTAAATATTGATTATGCAAATAAGCGATCACCTTTCCCAATCTACCCCGACAAGGTTGGATTTGCCTGCGAGAGTTGCATCTGCAAAACGTACGACTGAAGAAACAGATGTAACTGTTAGCCTGAATCTTGATAGTAGGGGTAATTGTAAGGTGTCTACTGGTATTCCTTTTTTGGATCATATGTTGCATCAAATTTCTGCTCATGGGTTGATTGATTTAGACGTTCATGCAGTAGGCGATATCGAAATTGATGACCATCATACTAACGAAGATGTGGGTATTACTTTAGGCCAGGCTTTGCATCAGGCTTTGGGCGATCGCAAGGGTATTGTTCGTTTGGGCCATTTCCTCGCTCCTCTAGATGAAGCTTTAGTTCAAGTGGCTTTGGATTTTTCTGGTCGCCCTCACTTGAGTTATGACCAGGATTTCCCCACTCAACGTATCGGTAATTATGATACTCAATTAGTGCGAGAGTTTTTTGTAGCTGTGGGCAACAATGCCTTAATGACTCTACATATTAGACAATTGGCTGGAATTAATACTCACCATATTATTGAAGCAAGTTTTAAGGCTTTTGCTCGTTCTTTACGAATGGCTGTTGAAATTGAACCGAGAAGGGTTGGCGATATTCCAAGTTCTAAGGGTATTTTGTAGTTTTATCAGTCTTCAGAGGAAAGGTACAACCGGGTGATTAGTACTTAAGTTGTAGAGGGTATCTATAAATAAAATATGGTGGTGGTATTAATGGTAGAGGTTGGGGATTAGATGATTTTTTCATAACCCAATTCTCACAAAACTTAAGAATATTTGAGGGAATCAAGATTTAGGTGAATACTAAGTTTTACTCCTAATCATTACTATGCAGGACTACCTAAAATATTAAGCCTTGATGTAGGGTGGATTAGGTGGGAAGAATTCCACACTAATGATAGGAGATTTTAAAACATCGCCCTTACTGGCGGGGTTTTGATCCGCCGTCACCCACCGAAGATTGGCTATTTGATGTTGTTTTTAGATTTTTTTACAGATATCTTCTAGTTATGAATTTACTCTAAAACCTCAAGTAAAAAATGCAGAAGTCTTTTGAAAAATTAGATAGTTAGTAGTAGTAGAGTGGGCTGCGTATTGACTGATTTGGAGCTAGAATAAATTTAGGTTTTTTGCCCACTTGAGAGACACCTAAACTTTGCTAGTGCTAAACAAGTAATGATTTTTGCTACTTAACCTCTTGACAATAAAAGGGGTATAACAATCAATATCCTTACATCTTTAGGACTACCTAACCTTTTTCGTCGCCAGCTACATTTTGAGAGTGAAGATTTCAACAAGCCTAATCGTACCCAATATCGAAAACACAATAGCAAAAAAATATAAATATAATACAAATATACAGCCTGAATCTAGTCAACAATAAAAAGTCTTCAAAAATGATTTTAGGATTTGATCCTGGTCGTGATAAATGTGGAATTGCACTGATGGATGAACAAAAGCAACTCTATTATCACCAAGTAGTAGAATCTTTAGAAGTTGACACAACAATCACAAAATTACATCAACAGTTTGAGATAGACTTAATTGTAATTGGCGATCAAACAACATCAAAAATGTGGAAACAAAGCCTCACAAAAATCATCTCAGAAAAAGTACCAATCATCAAAATAGATGAACGTTATAGTAGTTTAGAAGCTCGCGATCGCTACTGGCAAATGTATCCTCCCGCAGGTATTTTTCGCATAATTCCCCTTGGAATGAGAATTCCACCTCAACCAATAGATGATATTGTAGCTATAATTTTAATTGAAAGATATTTAATAAATTATTCTATAGTTCCTAATTAATATTATCATCACACTAAACTTACAAAAATTATGAGAGCAAGTAATTATGGTGTTGTTTTTGTAAATGTTCCTTCTCTAGATGAGGCCAAGACAATTGCCAAATCTCTAATAGAAGCAAAGTTAGCAGCTTGTGCAAATATATTTCCAGTTCATTCAATATATAACTGGCAAGGAGAACTATGTTCAGAAGATTCCTATAACTTATTGATTAAGACAGATTTAGATCAATTTGACATACTAGAAGCAAAGTTAAAAGAATTACATTCTGATGAAATACCAGAAATAATTGCTCTACCAATCGTATCAGGTTATGCTCCTTATATGCAGTGGATGGCTACACAAATTAATAATTGACAATCCCCGCGAGTCGAGGGATAGGGATTCTTGGTTCTACGACTTACCATCATCTGGTAGGATTTTTCCAACTAGACACCTAGGGCAAATCTCCCACAAGCGTAGCAGTACGAATTGCTTAATCTATTTGCATCAGGACCTACGCTTTTTTTGAGAACGGGTCAGGTGGCCGACCCCAGTCGGAGCTTTCATGTAGCTTTAGCTAAAGCTACATGAAAGCTCATGGGTGTACTACTGTACGTAATATAAAAGATTTCTCTTCTCCGACTCTACCAGTCCCTTGACACTTGTTGAGCCTGTCGCTCAACATGTAGCTTCAGCTAAAATGTCCAATCTCTTCCTCTGTATCTTTTGAAGTATTTATTTTTCACCCATTTTTTTCCCTGAAAGGGATGCCGTCAAGTCGCCCTACTCTAGAGGTAGGGCCAGAGCCTCTGATAGCTGAAGGTTTCTTGACTAATTACTCCTCTGTAGTAATTAGCCAAACCTCCTCAGAGGGG
>JAJEAQ010000456.1 GCA_022822685.1 Trichodesmium sp. jk18x7bins.61 | reverse complement strand
GTAACATTGGTACGCCCTGAGATAACATCAAAGTTACCAAAAAATTACGCCTTTGACGATTTCTTAAATCCAATATATCTGGATCGTCAGTTTCCCCTTCCGCTCCACAATTCCATTGCTCTTCTGTCATTTCTCCGCCATCAGGATTATACCAACTAATATCACTAACACTGGAACCATGAATAGCACGACCTTGAAACCATTTACGTCTGTGGAATATTGGATGTTGACGACGGAAATAAATTAACTGTCGAGTAAAATCTAATAAAGCCGAATTTTCTACTTGTAAATCCCAATCTAACCAGGAAATTTCATGATCCTGACAGTAGGCATTATTATTCCCTTTTTGTGTTCGTCCAATTTCATCTCCACTTAGTAACATTGGTACGCCCTGAGATAACATCAAAGTTACCAAAAAATTACGCCTTTGACGATTTCTTAAATCCAATATATCTGGATCGTCAGTTTCCCCTTCCGCTCCACAATTCCAAGAACGGTTATAGTCTTCTCCATCATGATTATCTTCGGCATTTTCTTCGTTATGTTTTTCGTTGTAACTAACTAAATCATTCAGAGTAAAACCATCATGGGCAGTGACAAAATTAATACTAGCATGAGGCAATCTACCATTAGCAGCATACAAATCAGAACTACCAGTAAAACGATAAGCAAATTCAGCTAATGTTTGCTCTTCGCCACGCCAAAAATCTCTAACTGTATCCCTATATTTGCCATTCCATTCTGACCACAAAAGAGGAAAATTACCAACTTGATAACCACCTTCCCCCACATCCCAAGGTTCAGCAATCAGTTTCACATCAGCAATAACTGGATCTTGGTGAACAATATCAAAGAAAGCCGCTAAACTATCGACTTCATATAATTCTCGTGCTAAAGCTGAAGCCAAATCAAATCGAAAGCCATCAACATGCATTTCTGTCACCCAATAGCGCAAACTATCCATAATTAATTTCAATACTTGGGGGTGACGAACATTCAGAGAATTACCGCAACCAGTGAAGTCCATATAGTAGCGATGGTCATCTTCTACTAGGCGGTAATAAGCAGCATTATCAATACCTTTGAAGGATAAAGTCGGGCCGAGATGATTGCCTTCTCCTGTATGGTTGTAGACTACATCTAATATCACCTCAATGCCAGCATTGTGCAATGCTTTAACCATTTCTTTAAATTCTCCCACTTGCTCTCCGGCCGTACCACTAGAGCTATAGCCACTGTAGGGAGCTAAATAGGCAATAGAATCATAGCCCCAGTAATTAGATAAATTTTTGTCAACCAAATGTCCTGGGTATCGGAGGAAGTGATGGACTGGCATTAATTCTACTGCTGTGATACCTAGGGATTGAAGATAGGCGATCGCTGCTGGATGTGCCAACCCGCCATAAGTCCCCCGTAGTTCTTCTGGAATGTCAGGTTGCAGTTTGGTGAACCCTCTGACATGAGTTTCGTAGATTATTGATTCATGCTCTGGAGTGCGTAGTAGGCAATCATCCCCCCAGTCAAAACTTTCATTGATAACCACAGCTTTTGGCACCATATGGGCATCATCCTCTAAGGTGCAGGCCAAGTCCTTTTCTGGAGCATCCCAAGAATAGGCAAAGATTTCTCGGCCGTATAGTATATCACCATCTATTGCTTTTGCATAGGGATCTATCAGGAGTTTATTGGGGTTGAAACGATGGCCTTTGGATGGTTCATAAGGACCATGGACTCGAAATCCATATCTTTGGCCAGGGGTGATACCAGGCACATAACCGTGCCAAACGAAATTACTAACTTCATTTAGGCTCAGGCGTGTTTCATTGTTTTTTTTATCAAATAGGCAAAGCTCTACGCTAGTTGCATTTTCAGAGAATATAGCAAAGTTAGTGCCTTTTCCATCCCAGGATGCTCCGAGTGGATATGGTTTTCCTGGCCAAAGAGGTACATACATAAACTGAGAATCCTTCAGAATTAGAGGGCTATTTGATTTTTGAAATCGTAGCTATAAAATTGACTATCTAGACTAAAGCCTAGGGACTTTTGGCCAAATCTACAACTATGGTGTACTTAACTTTAAAGTTATCGCCGTATTAGCTTATCAACAACTGTTGCAATGATTGAATCCTCCCCAACGCGCATCGGAGATTATAATTAGGGATTCCTAATAGACTTTATATTTTAAATTCGCTGTTATTAGGGATTCAGTAAAAATATTTTTATCTGCTGATAGAAATCGGATTTTACATCACAAATATTTAAGAAAATCAATTTTTAAATAGGAAAAAGTTCCCAGATTTTGGTTGAAAACAGTATCAAGAAGTCAACTATTGCGTTCACAATCTCAAGAAATACATGCAAGTTTCTACACTCATTAAGTCTCAGTTTTCACATCAATCGAGTTTCTGAGTCGATAACTTAGATTTTGACGATTTTGTATGTCCAATAGAGGAAATAGAAAACTTGAGCAGAAAACTTTCTCAAATCGTCGGTACTAACATAGTGCTACTTCGGGAGATGTTAATTTAAGGAGGAACTATGTTAGATGGTGTTGGTGAATAAATGTTTGATTTGGCTAGATTGTAAATCGATAAGATGGCGATCGCCATCTAGATCAGAAATCAAATCAGCAACGCCATGTCACATCATCCTATCTAATCTATCAATACGTCTCAACAGTCGTAAAAAAGCAAACCCTATTACCACTGCCAATAAAATTAACACTAATGCTAAACCAACCTGATTATTAACATATAATATTGTTGCTGATAAAGTAAAACCACTAATCAGTAAAGCATAGCTAGTACCCATTTGTACATTACTTACTCTCCGAACTAGCCTATCTGTCTCTGTCGCTCGAACACGAATCCTTAAATCTCCCTGTTCTAACTTATCAATTGCGTCCTCGATACGACGAGGTAAACCCAAAGCAGTAGAACCAACTTGAGCCGCTTGGCGACCTAATTCGTTAAAAATAGTATTTGTACCTTCAGAATTTCCATTAGACATCAACTCCATGACAAAAGGTTGTGCCACCTCCATAAAATTAAAATCTGGATCCAAACCTTTACCAACTCCTTCTAAAGTGGAGAAGGCTCGCATCACAAATGTAAAAGTTGCTGGAAAACGGAAAGGTTGGTCATAAGCTATCTCATAAAGATCGTCACTAATGGCTGTAATTGACTGAGCTTCAAAAGGCTTATCCATAAAGTGTTCCAGCATGTACTGGATTGAGCGCCTCACTGGCCCCAGATCTCCAGTTGGTGCTAAGGCTCCCAAGTCTATCAAGGATATCACCACTCTCTCAGAATCTTTTGAGGCAATGCCATAAAGAGTTTCCATAAGTTTTTCTCGGATATTAGACTTGATTTGCCCCATCATGCCAAAATCATAGAAAATCAATCCTCCTTCTGGACTAACAGCAATATTGCCTGGATGGGGATCAGCATGGAAAAATCCATCATTCAAGAGTTGTTGTAGGTAAGCTTGAGCCCCCATTTTAGCTAATGCTTTGCGGTCTTGACCAGATGCTTCGAGAGCTTCATAATTACTAATTTTGATACCTGGAACATACTCCAATGTCAGTACCCGTGGGGCAGAATACCGCCAATAAACTCTGGGCACTTTTACCCAACTACATTTTCGGAAATTACGGCGAAAAGTATCAGCGTTGCGACCTTCTTTGAGATAATCTATCTCTAGCCAAAGAATTCGGCAACATTCCTCATAAATACCCAACCAGTCTCTACCTCTACCCCATTTAGGGTGATTTTGAAAATAACGAGCTACCCCCTTAAGAATAGTTAAATCAATTTGGAATAGTTTTTTTAGTCCTGGTCTTTGTACTTTGACTACTATATCTTCATCAGAGTGAAGTTGGGCTTTGTGAACTTGGCCTAAACTAGCAGCAGCTAAAGGAACTGGATCAAAGCTAGGGTATAGTTCTTCTACCTTTTTACCCAAATCTTCTTGGATGATTATCTCTACCTGTTCATAGTTAAAAGCAGGGACTTTATCTTGAAGTTTTGAAAGTTCTTCAACGTACTCAGAAGGAAATAAGTCTGCACGGGTAGAGAATAGCTGTCCCAATTTGATGAAAGTTGGGCCTAGTTCCAGCATTGTCTCTCGTACCCAAATGGCTTGTTTCCGTCTTCTCAGATTTTTCTTTTCTTCTGTCACCCCCCCCCGGTAGCTCCAATTTTTTTTGTCTACCCACAGCCAAATCAGCCAGATTATGAAAAAAGACCAAATATCAATATAACGACGCTGGGGAGAGTAATTTTCTCTACTCCAACGATAAGCTTTATCACTATAGAATTTTTTGGGGGCTGTGGTCATTGAGCCTCCAGTTGCATAATTATGTTGTTCCTTGCGGTTAATGATTTTATATCTTGATTTAATAAAACTGATACAATGAAACTGATACAATGAAATTGATTTTGCCAAGACCTTCCATAGAGTGTCTGTATATCTTGTCCATAGCCTTTGACATTCAAGCCAACTGCATTTTTTAGCTGAGGAACTGGAGTTGCTGTAGATTGAAGATTTCAGTTTTGGATAGGTCTGAGCATCTAGTGTTTGAGCATGACTTAATAGAGAAGAAGGTGAAAATGCTCTCTACTCAGAAACCCTTAAGTAAAGGTATGGGGCAATCACACCCTCATTGCTGTGCTCCAAGTAGACAAGCCTACCACCTGACTAGGTTATACTGAGAGCGGATACCCAAGCCACATACTATAGAAGTCTAGGTTATCCCTAAGTGTTTAAATCCCTCACTTATCAACTGGAAAGTTAAACAGACCTATTAGGGACATTCTCTGAAAAGTCTGTAGAGCTGCTCCTGCTGTTATCTTTTATTTGTAGCCTCAAGGCTAACTTGAGAGTAGTCAAGCAGAACGACTACGATGTTTTTGGATATCTGCCCTAGCTTGAGCCACCTCAGCTCTGAGATCATCAATTATTGCTTGTAGATCTTTGGGTTGAGAGTCGGGGCTACTCAAGCTATCATTATTACTACTATTATTTTCTGCTTGAGCTTCTTGAGCTGCTTTTTCCAAGGCTTTCTCAATAAAGCTACGCAAATTTTCTCTTTGCTCTGCATCAAATTTACCTACTCCACTGAGAGTATTGGTGATCATACTTTCTAGCTGTTCATAAATTCCTTCTGCAATAGCTCTACCGACAAAGAAAGCATGAAGTGGTGATTTGTTCATAATAAAATCTTTTCTATTGATGGTTTACTAACTTTATATTGCCAATACCCAAGATTTGATCAGCATTCATCCAGACTCCTAGACTGTGGTATGTTGAGGGCTAACTACCAACCTTCAACCTCAACCAAGCCCGCAAGCATTCCCCATCCGTCACTCGCGTTGGGGAGGAATTGCGGGCGTTATGTTTGTACCTCCACAAGTAACCTTGTAGCGCGTTGCAGCAACTTGACTTTGGTAGGGTCGATAGGAACTATCACGTTCCCCACCTCCCATGGAAATCCAGACCAGGGATTTTCACCCCATCCGGCTTCGGAAAACCTGAATCTTTCCAATTTGGCCTCTCATGTGAATTTAATGATGACAGCTCCTGTGTATGACTTCCAAATTCTTAAATTTCCAATTATTATGGTTGTCGTCTTGATGATGTAGCTCTATTCGTTGTAGCTGCCCCTAGGCTTCCCCAACATCGTCTACGAATTGTAATCCCCAATATCCACATTTATGGTAGGGCCTCACTAAAGCTTTTCCTGTTTTTCCATCATATAAGCTGTTTTTTCTCAAGGACCAGTAAATCAAGTCGCCATCAAAGGGAGATTTTGAACCTTTGACTTTTACGAACTTATTTTCTGAGTATCCTACGGGAGGAAAGGCTGGCTTCACCAATTTTTAGGCCTGATATCTGTTGATAGATTTCTGTTTAAGAAATTTCTTAAACGTATTATAGGACAAATGCCATAAGTTAAATCTATTTCCGTTCATCTTGCAGTACTTGTGATAATTTCCCCATCCTCTGCTCATTGGAGCTAATTTTTGAGCTCTGATTCCGCCATAGTTAGAGTTGTTGACCATGTGTTTGACTTTGAGAGAAAGTGTTTTGATGTTTGACTCTGAGGGTTCACTCCTCAACTTTCCGTGATTTTTCTCCACGTCAAAACCCCATCCTCAAAAGTCAAATCCATCTGTCCTAGCTGTAATTTGGGTCTTCTTCTGACTAACATTCATTCCCCGTTCCTTCAGGAATGCTTCGATTTTTTCTTGTAATTTATCTGCATTTTCTCTGGGTTTGAGAAAGTATGTGATGTCATCGGCGTATTTTATGCCTTTTCCTAGTTCTTCTATACCATCAAGGGCTATATTGGCCCGAAGTGGTGATATTACTCCAGCTTAAGGAAGCGGTTCCGCGCTTCCTTTTAGACATTTTTTGAGAATCTGTTTACCCATGACATCTCCCTGTTAACGCCAGTGTGGCTAATCTGTTTGGCTTCTGATTGCGTCCTGTTGCACCCTTTACTCCATGGAATTCTGAGTCCATTCGGTAGTGCCAGCTCAGGAGTCATCTTTCTCCTAGATGGTGGGATTTTAACCTACATCCGATGATCAGTTTTAGCTGCCCCTAGGCTTCCCCAACGGGTTACTTACGGTTTTCTCTCCGTCATCACCAGGAAACTTCTACATCTCTATTTGGTAGTTCTCGCGGCTTCAACGAATCGCACGGTTACTGCAAATTGTCCTATTCGTTTCCAGTTGAGGTCGTAAACAGACAAGTTTTTGGTTGATTTTGTGTTGGTGTATCCACCAATCCAACCTCTATAAACTTTACTTGCTTTGATCGCTTCTAATCGGGTCTGGTGGCCGACAAGAGTCGGAGCTTTCAGGTCGCCTGTCGCGCGACCAGAATGAGGATTACTCCTCTCCCCTCCCCTTTGAACCGTGGGTGACAGTTTCCCATCACAGGGCTGGGGCCTTACTTCCAGCCGAACAATTCTTGGTTTTTGAATGTACCTGTAGGCGACAAGAGTCGGAGCTTTCTTAGGGAGCGCGACAGGCTCAACGCTTTCGGCCATGTCGTCACTGATGTGACGACATGAATATGACACGCTCTGTGCATATGGATCAGATTCTCCTTGTCATCAGTTCCTCTTTCCTTCACAGGCACTATGTGATGGGTTTCTATTTCTTCAGAGTTGAATAGGCTATCTCTACAAATCAGGCATTTC
>JAJEAQ010000115.1 GCA_022822685.1 Trichodesmium sp. jk18x7bins.61 | reverse complement strand
TTCACCATCAATGCCAGCTGTTTTCTTGCCTTGGTTCAGTTGGGTTACTTGACGAATTGCTAACCATTTCGCAGCACGGCTACGAACAATGAGCTTTTGAAAACGTTTGGCTTTTTGCTTGTCACCTTCTCTAACAGCTTTCCAGATTAATTTTTGTAGGCGGAATACCTTCCGTTGGAATTTCTTCCACGGTAGTGAACTCCAATGAATACTATGTGTATTGCTACTCATGTCCTGTCATTTACTCTACTTGAATCTTTCTGTTCTAACTAACCGTAACCAGTTTATGGTTACATCCTACCCACTAGGCAGGGATTCACTCTACCCTGTTTACCTGAGCTTTCGACCTCACTCAAGACCTACCTAGTGTTTTTATCCGTTCCGAGAAAAGAATTGTTTAGTTGACTTAGGAGCCTTCAATTTGCCCATGGTCATCCCAGGAATGCAGCTACCCATTACATAGTGCTGCGGGACTTGCTCCGATTATGTAGTCATTTGTTTCTCCCATTGACTCATTTAGCTAGGACACTTTTTCAGAAGGTTCGGTACTCTTCTCCAATATCAACTCCCCATTAACCCCAGTGCGCCTATACGCTTTAGCTCTGATTGGGTCACTGATGCCAGCTTCACTCTAGGTTCTGAGTATGGTTCCTGAACTGTGGCCTGGTAGGGATTCACGCCTTCCTTAGCTGATGGGACTTGGCCTTGTTGTTACCAGTAGAACTGGTTGGCTTCACCCACATTCTTATCTCAGTTATCCGCCATGTGGGGAACACATGGGCTGGACTCTAGTCATACACCCCCTGTCGAGCTTCTTGAGCTTGTTGGGGTTCTTACTAGAAAACGAACCGCACACGATGCACTAATTCAGTAGTATTGGATGTCGCGTTTAACTGCTATCGGTACTTTTAAGCTTCCTCTATGAATGCATTGTAGATGAGTAGGCACTAAATTATAGTTTCTCTAGTTTGACGCCATCTTGAAAATTTTGTTTTTAGTTGGGATGGGATACCAGACATATAGGCTATAGTTGAGCGTTGCTTAATGAAGGTATGAATCGTTGGTAGTCCTGCATAGTAATGGTTAGGAGTCAAACTTGGTATTCACCTAAATCTGGATTCCTCCAAATATCCTTGAGTTTTTTTGAGAATAGGTCGTAAAAAAATCATCTTATCCCTAACCTTTACCATTACTATGCACCACCACCGAATCGTTAATTAGCGACTAATTACATACTTGATGATGAGAGCTATTTGAGTTATTCAATTGGTGGAATTCATGCCTAGTTTCAGCAACGCCTATAGTTGTAAATACCTGAACCCGCGGCGCTATATTTAAGTGCATGCCGGCAAAGGCGTCGAGAACCCGCCCCGGCGCTCTTGCCTGTTCCCTCAAGCTATCCCGAAGGGAGTTGATTAAGGGATTGCTTTTGATGTCACTCCGCGTTTCATGGAGCCGACAGTCGAAAACACCTGATCATAATTTTATCAACACATCTACAGAATTACCCAAGACATAAAGGTAGTGATCATTGTAATTATTTTGGAAACGGTACAGTCAGAGTTTTAGGCTCAATTTACCATTACTATACAGAACTACCGACATAAATAATGGCGTTGGGTGCTTCACACCAAATTGCTAAAAAAACTTTTAGCCTCTGCTAAATGTTTCTTTAAAGTTGTTCCAGGTAAGGGGCCTTGAATATGATTCCAAGGCAAAATTTGTTCTAACTTCCAATCATCAAAAACATAAAAATCTAATTCAGGTAACTCTCCTCGTAACTCCTTAAAGGCTCTTTTATAACTACCCAAGGAATCCCCATGATTTCTTACCAACTCTAATAGACGAGATAACCTTCTATCTCCCCTAGAAATTAACCCTTGTATTACCGACCATTTATAGCTTTCTGGGCGAAAATCTATACCTTTTGACCGTAACTGCTTCTCCAAAAACTTCAACCGTTTTTCCGACTGAGAATTGATCCCAAACCATTGGAAAGGTGTGTGAGATTTCGGCACAAAAGTGCTACAACCTAGACTTAACCGTAAACCAGGAGCAGCTTTCTTGAGAGCTAACATCATCTCCACAGTAGCATCTAAATCTTCTGTTTCTTCTCCTGGTAAACCCACCATTCCATAAAATTTAATTGCTTTTAAACCACCTGTTTTCGCATTAATAGCAGCCTGAATAATTTCGTCATTTTCGAGTTTTTTATTAATAATTTGGCGGAGGCGATCGCTCCCACTTTCCACAGCGATTGTAATTGACTTTGTATCTCTATGTGTTAAAACTTTAGCCAGCTTTTGAGTTACCGTATTTGTTCTTACAGATGCAATACTCAACCGCACATCATCATATTCTGGCTGATGCAAATAATCTAATAAATTTTCAAATTCTGGATGTTGAGTTACTGAAGCCCCCAATAAACCCAAACGTTTTGTTACAGTTAATCCCTTTTCAATAGCAGGAATCAGAGAGCCTTCTAAACTAGCACTTCTAAAAGGCAAAGTCAGATAACTTGCTAAACAAAAACGACACATCTCCGGACAACTTCTGACGACTTCCACCATAAAAATATTTTCCCAGGCTGACTTTTCAGTCACTACGGTAGAAGCTGATAAAGTATTACCTCGATAAGTTTGTTTTTGTACTAAGGCAGGAATTTCTTGATCTAATGATTGAATTGATTTAATTACACCATCAGCACTTTCATAATTTACCTGATAAAGACTGGGAATATAAACCCCTGGTACTTGTGCTAAACGCCTTAATTGTACTTGTTTTTCAGCTCCTCTAACTTCTTGATAACTTTCAATAAAATCCCCTAGTAAATTTTCTCCATCTCCCAATAAAATTACATCAAAAAAATCTGCAAAAGGTTCTGGATTTGCAGTTAATACAGGTCCGCCACCAAATACTATGGGATAATTAGCAGAACGTTTTTCGGCTCTAATTGGAATTTCTAAAGACTCCAGAATGTTTAAAATATTGACGTAATCAAGTTCCCATGAAAAAGAAAAACCTAATAATTCTGCAGTTGACGGGAGTGGTTCGTTAATATCAGTAAATAGGCGACTAACTTGTAAATCAGAACGCATTGCTAAAGTTGCCCAAACAATCTGGTAACCAAGGCTAGTTATGCCTACACTATATTCATTAGGAAAAGCAAAAATAATTGGAATAGCATTAGATGCAGGTGTTTTTGGAGTAAATAATAAACGTTCAATATGAAATAGATTAGTAGACATATTAGGTTATAGTTAGTACTAGCATATTGAGTTATCTATAGTTTAGCTTCTTTCAGGAGAAGCCTCTGAGATGAAAACGCTAGCGTCACCGTGGGATCAATTCCAGCCCTAATACCCTCAGGATTTACGCATTTTGGGATAGTAAACACTATATATACTGTTGCGCAATAGTTTTAAATTACTAGACTTGTCGCTTTATAAAATCTAAAAATATTAAAAGCCTTACTCTGTAAAGTTTTTAGCTATTTATAGCCCAAAAAGCTGAAAATGACTACTCCGTTTAGGTTTTAGGGATTTGTTCCATCTATTTAGCGACAACTCTACTATATATAGTGCTTTTGCGTAAGTCCTAACCCTAATATTTGATGTGTTCTTTTCAATCTCTCCTTTTTTCTGAAGCGAGATAACTGTGCAATATCATGTTTGGATAATTAGTTTAGGAGTTACGCATTAACTCTGTATATAGCGTACAAATTGGTTATTATTCAGAACATTGCTAGTATGGATAGTGCCTTTGCGTAATTCCTGTAGTTATAAAAAAGTCTTTGTTTGTAGTTGCAATGGGGCGCTCCAAACATACAACAGATTAGAGGTTGCAGGAGGTACAGTAATATGACACCAATTTTTCGGCTCTGGAGGTACAAAGTTTGGGATTTTAGGTAATGGCTCATCTGATATCTTAGTCAACTATAATTTACTCCACCTACATGATCAGCGTTTTACGAACATGATATAACTGCATTGAGTATTCTGTTGATAGTTTATGCAAAGGAAAGAAACTATTCAAAAATTATTACGACATTTAGTGATGACAAATAATTTTGGTATTGAGATAATAATTGTGTTGAAGTATATGAGAAAGCTGCCTGGTAACAAAAGCAAGAATATAGTAATTACAAATTTGAGTAAATCTATTCATAGAATCTGAGATGCGGAGTTTCTAGTTATTTGTCTTATATTAATAAGATTTGCTCAGAAGGAAAATAATTTTTTACAGTATTAGAATCATATTTATCTAAATACAAAAGACTTCATCTTGATAGTTTATAAGAATTAAACTAGACTCTTGTCGAGACAACAAAACTATTAAAAAAAGTAGCTAAAGTTAAAGTAATTTTAGAAAATGCGGATTATTGAAGATAATATTTAGGGTCAGTGGCGCATTATAATTATTTCACTAACAGTTTAAGACATCTCCGCATTTCTGGAGATGTCTGCTGCTATAACTAAAGTTTATGACTTTGGCAATGAAGAAAATCCATGGCCAGCTACCATCACATCATTTTAGGCAACACCTACTTTCTCACTTACGATAGAAACTTCTCCACTGTCTAAATCATAATAACCACCCACAACTTTCAGTTTACTTTCTTGTATTAACTGGGTAATAACGGGAGAAGAATTTATGATTTTTATTTGTTCAATGACATTAGCTTTAACAGCATTTCTTACAGGGTCTCCAGGTTGACCTTGAGTAATTTCTACAGCAGGTTTAATTGCTGCAACTATACTGCCAATTTGACCAGGAACAGGTTCTCCTGCTATTGTTGCTTGTACTGCTCCACACTTTTCATGTCCTAGTACCATTAACACTTTTGAACCTAACACAAAAGTACCATATTCTATACTACCAATTTCTTCTGGAGTAGCAATATTTCCTGCATTTCTAACTACAAATAAATCTCCTATACCTCGATCAAAAATTATCTCAACAGGTACACGAGAATCGGCACAAGAAAGAATAGTAGCAAAGGGGTTTTGACCAGCAGCAACTTCTGTTAATCTTTCTCTAGTTATATTGGGACTTGTACGTTGATTTTCTACAAATCTTTTATTTCCAGCCATTAAGATTTCAAAAAAATTATCTGGAGACATCTCTGAAGAAGTATTGATTTTAGCTGATGTTGTTGGTGTTGTTTGTGGTTGCTTAACATTTTCTTTTTGACAGCTAGCAGCTAAAGTTAATGCCCCTGTTGCCAAACCTGATCTGCCATATTTTAGTATTTTTCTGCGGGAAATTTGACTACTAAAGTTTTTGTTTTCATTTGAGTTGTAATTCATGATCTTATTTAGTTTTTGGGTATAATTTTGACAATCCTCGCTCTAAAGAGACGGGGATTCTGAGTTCAACAAGTGAACATGATCATGCAGGAGCTGACATACTCCCGACGCTGCGCTTAGGCGATCGCTGTCACTTAAGTGCAGCGTCGGGAGTATGTCAATACCACCATCAGAACTTCCTTGAGGTAATTCCCTTGAGAGCATTTCTGGTGGGGCATCAGTTGAGATCTGGGCTAGGGAGCCTGCCTCACTAATGGTATAACATTTATGATTTCAGACCAGAGCATTTTAGGCTTTTCCTTGATGGATATGAGACCACGTTAAATGCTGGGATTGAAACAGTTATCAGTTATCAGGGGTATGGTGGAGGATACTTAATGGAAACTGCCCTACCTCTACAAACCTGCCACCTTTCATTCAGCAGGAAGTTGTTTTTGGTATCTCATCATATAAAACGCTCCGCGACATGAAAAGCAAAGCGCATACCACTAATTTAAAAAATATAGCGGGGGATTCAAGCTCTCTTATAGCCATAATTTTGCTTCTTGCCTTTTGCCTCTTACTGGCATGCCGAAAGGAGTTCATCCCACACTAAAATTTTCAGTATGCTGCTTTCTCTTGGAATCAATTAACTCTTGATCAAGCCTCTAACATGACTCATAATACCTTCAGGATCAATTCCTTGATGTAGGAACTGTTCCCAAAGACCACCACAACCTTCTTTGTAAGTTCCTAGATAAGCATATTTTGGAGTCAGACTACGCTCTAACAACCAAGAGCCAAGACGACTCCCCAACCCTGTGCGACGGTTGAAAGCTTCAACTACCAATACAAAAGGAGCAGC
>JAJEAQ010000431.1 GCA_022822685.1 Trichodesmium sp. jk18x7bins.61 | reverse complement strand
GAGTTTGTGTTTGTGTTTGTGTGTTGGTTGTTTGGGGTGGGTTTTATGTTGACTGTTAAGTACTTGATGTGTATCTGGGGCTGTGATTCTGAGGCGATTTGATTGGGAGGGGGCTTGTTTTTTTGGCTGGGCGAGTTAAAGTTGACCTGCGGAATGTGGGTTGAAAGATTAGAAATATCAAAAATTGGGTAATTTCTCATCTGGCCTTGCTGAATAAAAGTATGAATCGTCAATTGGCGACTAATTACAGACTTAATGATGAGAGCTATTTCAGTTGTTCAATTGGTGGAGTTCATACCCAGTTTCAGCAACGCCTCTCATCTAATATTATTGTGATGTATCCTAAGCACCAGGTGGAGTGATCAACTCAATTCATTTTTCTGCTAGTTATCCCAACTTTTTTAGATGAGAAAAAATTGTTTATTCCTGACTCTTAATCACAACCATTTTCCATTTAATTTTACCAACCCACTTAATTAACAAGTTTCTTGGATTTGGCTAAAATTTAGCTCTAATAGTGAAAGAGTAATCACCACCAGGTTCTAGTTTATAATCCCACTTTTCTAAAAATCTACCTAAAGGTTCTTGAATCAGAGCACGCCCTTGAGATGGTTGAATGGAAAGAGTTTTTCTCTGTCGAAAACGCCATTTAAAATACCAATCAAAAGGTCCGGCACTTACTTCTCCTTCAATAATGCCTTTTTGCCAAGAATGACGATTTACCTTGACATAAGCAGTAGTTTCTGGTAACCCCTGAGAACTCATTAATAGTTAAAAGTAGCTATTTCAGTGATGTACCTACAGGCTCCGCTTGCAGTTGCCTCCTCCAGAGGAGATTCGTAATTCAATCTGAGATTTAATTTCTCTAGGAAAAATACTTTTTTACCGATTCTGGTTAACTAATAAACAGTTTTATATTGAAAATCTTTCCAGCTTCTAGCAATTTTTTGGTAGTTTAGTCTCAAGGATTCTCTTATGGACTAGGCTTATAGCATAGGTTTTCCTCCTCTAGTTCAAGCTTCCCGAATATTTCTAGGTAATACTGCGACTGTTATAAATACTCATTGCTTTTTCAATTCCTTGTTTGAGAGAAAATTCTACCGCCTCTACAACCATTTCCAGCACTTGAATCATTAATTGACTTTCTGTGTGGCTAAACTCTCCCAAGACATGACCAATAGTATTTAGGTCTCCACTTTCATCCATTAAATTCTTTGGTTTACCAATACCTATTCGTAAACGAGGAAATTCTTGAGTACCTAAATGAGCGATCGCAGACTTCATCCCATTATGGCCACCCGCGGAACCTGATAACCTCAGTCGCAGTTTTCCTATTGATAAGTCCATATCATCATATATGATCAGCACTGAATTTGGCGATAGCTTATACCAATCTACCACCGCCCGAATTGCTTGTCCCGATCTATTCATATAAGTCAGGGGCTTGAGCAAGCAAACTTTCCCTACTTGTATACCTTTTCCTTCTCCAAATTCCCCTTGAAACTTACGATTTGGCGATAAAGAAATCTGCCAGATATTAGCTATCTTATCAACTGCAGCAAACCCTATATTGTGCCGAGTTCTATCATATTTTGGCTCTGGATTTCCTAAACCTACAATTATTTTAGGAATAATTAAGTTTACACCAGGCGCAACCTCTTTCATTGCTCTCAAAATTAAAAACAAATTGTCGTACTTCCATAATCTTTTATATACCAATTCTAATATTGGTGAGATACAAAGATTTCCGATTTTGGGGAGTTTGGAGTCGGTCGTCGGAGTTAAATAAAAGTGTATCTAATTAATTTGAGAAACCCTATAGATTAGCTCTGATTAAATTCTCCTAGACTTTGACAAATTAGCCTTTTTGAGCTGTATCTGCATCCATCTGAGAAGAAACACTTACTACTTTTTCTGATTCTGAGCAGGGCTCGTATTTAGTAACTTGAGAACTTTTTTCTAACTGTTTTGCCTGCTGTCTAAACTCATTTTCAAACTCTTTAGCTCCTTCCTTAAAGCTATTTATTGCTTGTCCTAAACTACGACCAATTTCTGGCAATTTTTTCGGACCAAATATCAAAAGAGCTACGACTAAAATAACGATCATTTCTGGAAGACCAATACCAAAAATATTCATCTTGTTTTTCTCCTAAAATTTTCCAGCACCAAATAACTCTGCTGAGTTTACACTTAACTTTTCAGCTATTCCTAATAGGTTTGAACCCATTTCCTAAAGCATCTGTTTGGCAATAACTGCAATACTTACCGATAACTGAGCCAGTGAGAATTAAACTCCCTGGCTCTAGTATAGTCAAGTTTTGGGCTAGTTAGTTTCAGCAATAATTAAGAGAATCACCAAGCTCCTAGTAGTCACCCAGACAAATTTACCTTATTTTTTTGTGAATATTTTAGTCCTAAGACAGCGATCAACTCCTGACTAAAAACTCTGGAAAATGAGCTTGGCAGACTACTAGCTTGAGCTATGGAGTTCCTAATTTTGGACGGATGATGCTGGCTTGTAACTTTATTTAGTTAGGCTCGCCCAATCTACATCAACATTCTCTAATAACAACGAAGAGTTGTAGATTTAGAGAATAATCAACAAGAAGATGAAAAATAAGCCCATAAAAACGGCCATTAATGGTGTTGTTCCCCAACCGGGAGATACCTTACCATATTCAGAATTTAAGGGTTTTAGGAGGTCTCCTAAACCAGTTCTCTGTGCCATAGTTTTCAATTTTTTGATCTACTTCAAAAGATTTTTTTAATTTTTTGAAGTTGCGTGATGTGATGCTCCCATCACGCAACTCTATCCCTTGCCCGCTTTGAGGAACTAACCTTTTGAACGCACTACATCTATAATTTTTGATTTAGATGGAGTATGAAGCGCCTGTCTTTAGCTGGCGCACGAGCGCGAGTCATAAGAAATGCTGGCGCCCTTAACTTCTGGAAAATACAACCAACAAAAAACTTCTTAATGATGGCTGTGCCAAAAATGGTCGTGTCTCCAGCTATAAGCTTTTATTGTACCTTATTTTAGTCTCTCACATTA
>JAJEAQ010000774.1 GCA_022822685.1 Trichodesmium sp. jk18x7bins.61 | reverse complement strand
CAATGGAGGAGTTAGGTGTATTGCCTCAGGAGGCTGTAGTCAATGCTGTAACTTTTAGTGTAGATGGTCAGATGTTGGCTGCAGGTTGTGGAGATGGTAGTGTAGGTGTTTGGCAGAAGTTGATTTAGAAGCTCAGGAGATGTATGAAATTTTGGGCGTTGCATATTTGCCGGATGGCGCGTAATTATTGATACAGCACTTTCCCAAAATCTTGGTTTGTAGTTGCGCTTGAGCAATATCAAGCTATCTAGGGCACTAAGAGATTTCCCCAAAAACTACATTATACACTTCAGAATGTAGTATATAGAATAAAGGCAGAGGGCAAAAGGTAAAGTAAAGAAGAGGCCTAAGCTTAAGTACGAATTATTAAGATTTTCAGATCAATGAGAGTCTCGCTCACCCACAGGAGCAAGATGCTCCCACTAGGTTTTTTGTGGGGAGGTTGCAGGTTGAGGGATTGTGTGTTATTATAATTAAATGTTCGGACGTATAGCTCAGTTGGTTAGAGTACTACCTTGACATGGTAGGGGTCACAGGTTCGAGTCCTGTTACGTCCATTTCGTTGAAAGCATTGTTTTTTCGATGCTTTAATACTCTAAGGCCATAGTACTTTAATCGTATACTACATTTATGATACCAATTCACTACCAAAAGGGGTGATAATTTAAGCATAAATATTCTTTTTCTTAGAATAAATTCTAAGAAAACTAAAAAACACCATCATCAGGGTAAATATGCCTAGAGGAGGATATCGACATGGGTATAATTGGGGAGTACCATCCAAAGACAAAACAGCCGTAGACGTCCCCAGAGAAATAGGGGAAGAGGTGAAAGAAGTAGCACAAAAACTATGGGAAGAAAGAAAGCGAAAAGAGAAAGAGGAAAATGACCGCCACTAGGTCTTAAGAAATAAAACCCCTATAGGTAAAACTATAGGGGTTTTCAGTATTATATACTCTCTTGAGTACCTAGGTTTTCTTCTTCCATAGCCAGATATTCTTTTCTTTGACTAACTCGTATCCCTTCTGGAGCATTAGCTGATTTATCTCAGTAGGGGGAGCTTTATTACAAAGGCAATGGAAGAGGCATGCATGCCTCTTCCATTGCATGGTTATAGAGGATTTGCAAAAAGTACCTTTGCCTCATTCGGGAGGAGCTACGCTTGCCTCTCGGGGGAGTCGCTTCGCTTTCATAACCGTATTTAGTATAATTTAACAAGCACCTATGATGGAAAGTGTAATTTAGAAAAGAAAAAAGCCTAAAGGTTTACAAGATAAGCAATAGAGCGATTTATGGAAAGAGGTGGTTGGAAGTCTTTGAAAGTATTACCAATTTCAAAATATATTGCTACACAATTTTTGTTGATAGGATTTGGGGATGGGAACTTTACTGTAACTATCTTTTTTGAATTTGGGATCTGATAATTAGATTTTAGAGGTTCAGAAGAAGAAAGAATGGGAATCTCTATTTCAGAGGTGCTTGTAATATTGCAAATAAGCTTTCATCACTCAAAGGTTTTCACCTCGTCGGGGTGATTCGTGGCTTAATACCTCTAGGCGTTGCTCAAAAATTAAGATTGTATAATCATCTGGAAAGGATTTGGTGATTCGTGGCTTAATGCCTCTAGGGGTTGCTCAATCTAAAGCTTACTGGTTCCAGTCGGGTGATTTGTAATTAGCAGTTGCGTTTGTCAGACAGAAAGAAATTGACTTACTTAATGAATAACTGTAACATCCCTATTACCTATCATTTAGATAGATAGGCTATTATGAGGCTTTTTTGATAATTCCTATGATACTAACTATTTTAGTAAACATCTCTAACTAGGTTAAAACCCTCAAACAAAATTTAGGACTATCTTTGTCTATTTTGGCTAGACATTTAGGAGGTCATTCCACACAGTTAATAGAAAAAATGGCAGACGAAGCCAGTGAACATTTTAAACTAATTTAACTCCATCAGTAATAAAAATAATGATTGACTCACTCATTGGCAAGCGTATCCCTATCCCCAGTCAGTTTACTGAGATTGTCACAGTAGAAGGTGCTGACTTAATGGATGAAACTGTAGTACTGACAGTACGCACAGCAACAGGAGGCTTGGGCGAAGCAATATTACCCTATGAGGAACTTAAAGAAATTATTGCCCAGCACCAGCAAATAATAGCATCAACTCCTGTAAAAGCGGGTGCGTTTTCTTTATTCATTGAATCAGCAAGAATCAAAACGGCTTTCGAGTATGACCCCCACTTTGCTGTTAGTTTGAGTGGTGTACGTCCTTTGCCCCATCAGCTTGAAGCTGTTTATGAACGAATGTTGCCTCAAGTTAGGCTACGGTTTTTATTAGCGGATGACCCTGGTGCAGGTAAAACTATTATGGCAGGGTTACTAATCAAAGAATTAAAACTAAGAGGTGTTATAGAAAGGGTACTAATTCTCACTCCTGCACCCCTGACAATACAATGGCAAGACGAACTCAAGAGTAAATTTGCCGAAACTTACGAAGTAGTAACTTCTACACTAGCCAAAAATCAACTAGCAGGAAATCCCTGGGAACGGTTTCGTCAGTGTATTGCTTCTATTGACTTTGCCAAACGGGATGATGTTGTTTCTGGTATTTTACAAGTAGACTGGGATTTAGTCATTATTGATGAAGCCCATAAATGCTCTGCCCGTAGCCAAGGTGAGGAACTACGACGTACTGGACGCTATAGGTTGGCTGAAGAACTCTCTAGAACTAGCGAACGACTTTTACTTCTAACTGCTACACCACACCAAGGGGATGTAGACCAGTTTCATAATTTTTTGCGGTTGCTTGATCCCGAACAGTTTATTTCCCAAGGATACAATGCTCAAATGTTACGCATGGAAAACAGCCCATGGTTTTTGCGTCGTATCAAAGAGCAACTACAAGATTTTGATGGGCAAAAGCTGTTTAAAGACAGGCACGCAATAACGGTTAATTTTGAGCTATCACAACCAGAAGAAACTCTTTATCATCAAGTTACCAACTATATTAACACATATCTAGGTAGAACAACAGGGCGTAGACAGGCTACAGTTGCTTTAGCCAGAACTGTATTACAACGCCGACTAGCCAGTAGTTTAAATGCTATCTATAGTTCACTCAAAAGGCGTTATCAAAGATTTTCTACTTTATTAGAAGAACTGGAACTACTTTCTCCCCAGGAACAGCAAAAAAGGTTAATTAGCATGGGGCGAACAAATGATACTGAAACTGATAGTAGTGATTGTTCTGATGAAGAACTGGAGAAATTTGCAGAGGAGTCTACTGTTGCTGAACAAGTAAGTCAATTACGGGAAGAACAGCAAGCCCTAAAAAGATTGCTCAAGCTGGCTAAAGAAACTATTGAACTAGGAACTGAGCGGAAATTAAATAAACTAAAAAATTTATTACAAAGGGCAGAATTTGATGAGCTCAGTGGATGTGAGGGGCGATTGCTTATCTTCACAGAACATCGGGATACTCTGGAATATCTGAAAAAAAATTTGCAGGAATGGGGTTATTCTACTTGTGAAATCCATGGAGGCATGAATGTTATAGAGCGCAAAACTGCCCAAAGAGATTTTCAGTTTCACAAGCAAATTTGTATCGCTACGGAAGCTGCTGGTGAAGGGATTAATTTACAATTTTGTCGGCTAATGATTAATTACGATATCCCTTGGAACCCCAACCGTTTAGAACAACGTATGGGGCGTATTCACCGCATCGGGCAAAAACAAGATGTATATATTTTTAACTTTGTTGCTTCCACGACTGTAGAAGGAAGGGTGTTGGAGAAGTTGCTGACAAAACTAGAAGAAATTCGTAGTGCTATGGGCGATCGCGTGTTTGATGTCATTGGGCAACTTTTACAGGTAAATGACATCCGGTTTGAAGAATTGGTTCGGGAGTCTACCTATTCTAAAGCTGATGAGGATAAAGCGATAGGAAAAATTGATGATCTCACTTCTCAACGGCTAAAAGACTTAGAGGAAGCAACGGATATTGCATTAGCTAGAGAGCATATTGATTTATCTCATGTGCGACACACCCGAAAACAAGATGATTATTGTTCTGAGGAACAACGGTTAATGCCTCGCTATACTGAAGAGTTTTTTAAACGAGCTTGTGATTATTATAGGATCGGTTTAGAAGTTCGTGCGGATGGTTTATGGCGCATTCCTTATCTCAAAGAGGAATTTCGTTCTAATAGTCTGGAGGCTGTTAAACAGTTGGGCACTCCAGAAAGGAACTACAATAAGTTGACTTTTTATCAAGAGCATTTGGAAGTCGCAACTCATCAAGACGCTGAGTTTATTTCTCCCGGACATTGTTTATTTGCTGCTGTTGCCGAACGTTTAAAGACTTATCTGGCTGATCAGATGGAGTCTCGCTATGCAATTTTTGTAGATGCTGATGCGGAAACACCCTATCGGGTACATTTCTTTCAAGTTGACGTAAGGGGAGAAAACAGCAAAGAACGAGAACCAATTCTCAGGGCTAAACTCTATGCTGTGGCTGAATATAAACCAACTCCCCTGGTTTTAATTTCTCCTGACTGTCTCCATGATTTTGCTGCTGCTGATACCATAGTTGAGATAGATAGTCCTCTTGAACCTCTCAACCCCAACGAACAGCAGAAAATTGAAAAATGGCTAAAGGTAAAAGTACAGCGAAAAATGATGGAAGAGGTACGCACTGAGCGACAACGAGAATTAAACATCAAACGTGACTATCTCAAACAAGCGATGGACACTGCTATTGAAGATGCCCAACAAACTCAGATGAAATTAGCAGCTAAAGTTGCTCGTGGGGATGAAAGCTTTAGGTTAGCTAGGGATAATGCCCAAAATAAGTGGCGATCGCTCCAAGAAAAATATCAGCAAAAGGAGGCTGAACTCAAATCCTTAGAAATTGTCCGTTTAGGGCATGTCACCCATCTGGGAACAGCCCTTGTTTATCCTGCACCAGCCGAATTTTCTCCAACTGGAACTCGGAATAACCCAGAGGTTGAAACTTTTGCTATGGAGTACGTTATGAACTATGAACGAGAAAGGGGTTGGGAACCAGAAGATATTAGTCAAAACCGCGATGGTAGTGGGTTTGATATTCGGAGTATGGGGCCTGTGGATGTGGAAACAAACAATGTTCCGGTCAGACGCATAGAAGTCAAAGGTAGGGCAGAGTTGAATCAGGATGTGTTGCTCACTGCTAACGAATGGCGTAAAGCTCAACAGTTAGGAGACACTTATTGGTTATATGTGGTTTGGGGTTGTCACACTCCTCATCCTCAACTATTAATGATTCAAAATCCTGTTAAAAGATTAGCAGGAAAAGTCAAAGAAGTCAAGCAAATTACACGGTATTTAATTGATGCTGAGGCTATTAATTCAGTCGCTAGTGGGGATGAGGAATCAGGAGTTAGGAATTGGGAGTTGGGGGGTGGGGATTGTTTTTTTACTACTTAATCGTATATAAATCTTGTTAAATTATCACAAAATTACTGACATGAATCAAGACCGTCGCTTAATCGAAGATTTTATCCCAATCCGTGAAATTTCTGCCCAATCTGCACGGGAAAAATCTATTAGAAAAGGTCACATTTCTACTTTACATTTATGGTGGGCAAGACGACCTTTAGTAGCTGCCCGTGCTGCTGTTTATGCTTCTTTGGTGGCTGCTCCAGAATCCGAGCAAAAGCGCACGGATTTAACAAATTTTATGATAGATTTATGTAAGTGGGAGGCAGGAGAACCTACGATTGAAAAAGCTCAACAACATATTTTAGAAGCTCAGAAAAAAAGGTTAGGTTTGCCAGAAGAGATACCATTAGAAGATGTACCGCCACCAAAAGTTTTAGATATGTTTGCAGGGGGTGGAGCTATTCCTTTAGAGGCGTTACGTTTGGGGTGTGAAACTCATGCCATTGACTTAAATCCTGTAGCTCATATTATTGAACTTTGTACTCTAGTTTATCCTCAAAAATATGGTAAAAAACTTGCTGATGAAGTGGAGAAATGGGGTAATTGGGTAATTGAAAATGTGCGAGAGGAAATTGGTGATTTATACCCAGGAATAGAGGAATTGGGAGTTAGGAATTCGGAGTTAGGGGAGCATCAGGAATTGGGAGTTAGGAATTCGGAGTTAGGGGAGAATTTGGAAAATGCAGAATTACAAAGAATTGGTGGTTTGGCAGAAGGCGATAGAATTGGTGGTGAGAGTCTATCAAATAACCTAGAAGTTTCCTCAAGAGGAGAGGTATGCACTGACATCTCAAATCCAGAGAGCGGTAACGTCAGTTCCAGCCAATATAGCGGAGGGATGGGGGCGAGGCTCAACGAAGGAGTACATTTACCACCTGAGAATATCGAGGGGTTCTCTGATGGAACTGGAGACTCATTTGATAGTAGCTCAACGGCTGCAATACAGGATAAATTTGGAAAATCTCAAATCAATTCAGCAAGAAATCGAAGTCATTGGCAAAATGTTAAACAAACTCATCATCAGTCTGGAGAAAAGAATTTAGCAACAGATGGAGAACAATTATCCCTATTTACCTCTCTTTCTCCCCAACTCCCTACTCCTAATTCCCAACTCCTAACTCCTGTAGCTTATCTATGGACGCGGACTGTTAAATGTCCTAACCCTGGTTGTGGAGCGGATGTTCCTTTGGTGAGGCAGACTTGGTTGTGTAAGAAAAGTAAGAAGTATGTGGCGTTGAAAGTGACTCCGAATTATGAGACTAAAAAGGTTGAGTTTGAAGTGGTGGAGTCAACAACAGAAAAGAGTTTAGGTTTTAATCCTGCTGCTGGTAGTTCGCGAGGTAATTCAGTTTGTCGGCATTGTGGAACAACTGTTGATGTTAAATATGTGAAACAAGAGGGAAATGCTAACAGAATTAATCAGCAGTTAATGGCTATTGTTTGCACAACTCCTGGAGAACAAGGGAAAACATATTTGTCTGGAACTGATTATCAAAAATATGTTCCTGATGAAATTGAACTAAATAATAGACTAGAAAAATTATGTGTAGAAACAGGTTTAACAACTCCCGATGAACCCTTACCCAATTACGGAGTTTTGGGTTTTCGGGTTCAACCTTATGGTTTGTTAAAATGGTCTGATTTATTCACTCCTAGACAACTGCTTTCTTTAATGACATTTGTGAAGTGGGTGAGGTTAGCCCATGAGGAAATGTTGCAGCAGGGATATGAGGAGGATTTTGGAAAGGCGATCGCTACTTATTTAGGAATTTTGTGCGACAAGTTAGCTATGTTTAATTGCTCATTAACAAGATGGTTTAATCACCGTGAAGGTATTTGCCCAGTGTTTTCAAATCAAGCACTACCGATGGTTTGGGATTTTATAGAAGGAAACCCACTATGCTCTGGTTCAGGGTCTTGGGAAAGCGCACAACTATACATTAAAGAGGTAATTTGTACTGAATCCTACACTACGCATACTCTTAATTTACAACGGACATCAGCAATGGCAATGCCTATAACATCAGAATCTTTAGATGCAGTTATCACAGACCCGCCCTATTTTGACTCCGTTCCTTATGCTGACCTTTCGGACTTCTTTTATGTTTGGTTGAAACGCAGTATTGGATATCTTTATTCCGAACATTTCTCAGGAAAACTCACTCCAAAGAAAAAAGAAGCCATCATGGAACCTTCCCGACATGGGGGGGATAAAAAAAAGGCATCACAAGCTTATCAAGACATGATGTACCAAGCATTCTTAGAAGCAAATCGAGTTTTAAAATCCGATGGAATAATGGCTGTTGTTTACGCCCATAAAACCACAGCAGGATGGTCAACATTAATTGATTCACTTAGACGAGCAGGATTTACCATTACTGAAGCTTGGCCGTTAGATACAGAGAGTGTTGGAAGACTGCGTGCTATTGATTCAGCCGCTCTTACCTCCAGCATCTTCCTCATCACTCGCAAACGTGGAACCCCTAAACCCCCACTAACTCCCAACTCCCAAATCCCAATTCCTAATAACCCCTCCCCAACTCCCAACTCCCAATTCCTAACTCCTACAATTGGTGACTACGCAATAGACGTACAACCCCAACTGCAAGAAATCATCAAAGACCGCGTTCAAACCCTAATGTCAGAAGGAGTAAGCGGTGCAGATTTAGTCATCGCCTGTATCGGTGCAGGGTTACGAGCTTACACTCAATACGACTCTGTGGAACTCCCCAATGGAGACGAACTCGATGCCAATAACTTCCTAGATGAAGTGCAAAAAGAAGTCTTGGAAACCATTCTCTCAGATGTGTTGCTCTGTGATAAACGGGGGGTTTCAGTAGTAGATAAACCAACTCAATATTACATCTTAGGACGTTATGAATATAGAGAAGCCATAGTAGAGTTTGACGAAGCCAACACCCTAGCACGAGGAGTAGGAGTGGAACTCGATGGTGCTGGTGGTTTAACCGACGGCAAACTAGCATTAGTCAAGAAAACTAAGAATGAAATCCAACTGCGCGACTACAGCGAACGTGGAGAAAATGAAGAGTTAGGAATTAGGAGTTCGGAACTAAGGGAAAGAAAAAAATTCAATACCCCAACCACCAAAAATCAAAACCCTACTCTCATTGATATTCTCCATCGGTTGTTGTGGTTATTGGAACATAAACCTCAAGATGTTGGTAGTTTCCTAAACTTAGCAGCACCCGATAGTTCTCAACTGCGGTTAGTCGCCCAAGCATTAGCCGGACGTGCTTTAACTCCAGACAGCAACCACCATCAAGAAGAAGTCATCAGTCAACGCACCCAAGAACAACAAGCTATAGATACTCTCTTAGCATCTTGGAAACGAGTCATAGAGGAAAATCTATTTACCAGCAAGAAGGTCTAAACCAAATAATTATTTTTCAATTTTGCCTACTCTAACTATTAACTAAAACCTCTAAAAATATGGTTCAAATTATTCAATCTCAAGAAGTAAGCTTGCGTTATCTATCAGATCACTTTTGCTTACAGTTAGTCAGAGACGAGCAATTTTTTAGAGAATGGCAAGATGATTTGCCAGAGATTAGTGACTTAGAAAAAGAACTACTAAATCAAGTTCAGGAGGGATACTTTAACTTATTACAAAATCCACCTGTTTTAGAAGATATTGTCAGAATGGCAATAGTCGATCCGATTTTGTTTATCGGGAAATTTTTTCTTTACCCCTATCATATTCGTTCTGAACAATCTATTAACTTAGAACTAGCAGATAAAGAAGTAATTATTAGAGGTCGAATAGATATTCTGGTTCTGAAAGAAAAGCTATGGGTAATGATTATTGAATCAAAAAGAGCCGAGTTTTCCATAGAAGCTGGTCTGGCTCAACTATTAACTTATCTCTTAGCTAGTCCCCATGCTGAACATCCTAATTATGGCTTAATTGTTACGGGTGGTAGTTTCATTTTTGTCAAGCTAGTCAAAACAGAAATTCCCCAGTATGCCACATCAAAAATGTTTGCTATTCGTAATCCTGGTAATGAACTTTTTGATGTACTTCCCATCCTTAAACGTTTAAGTCAAATAGCTAATCAAGAAGAGATTAGGAATTAGGAATCAGGAGTTAGGAGTTAGGGTTTTGGGGGGTTGGGTTGGGAATTATGGCTTATATGTGATGTTTAAAATATTAGGTAAAAACTATTTTTTTCTAATACCAACTCCCAAAAAGATAGTTCCCAAAAATAAACCAGGAAAAACATATAGATATTTGCCTAACTCCCAACTCCCAACTCCCAACTCCCAACTCCCAATTCCCAATTCCCAACTCCCAATTCCCAATTCCCAATTACTAATTCCCAATTCCTATAAACTTTTACCTAAAAAAATGACTGCATATCAACTAAAACCCTGGACACAAATTGTCACCCCCCACGCCGATATTATCAACGGCAACTTAGACAATGCAACATACGCTGCCAAGTTAGGCTCCGTTATTCGTCAGGAACCTAGCTGTCCTCCAGTGTATCGGGATGCTCGTAAATTTTTCCAAGCTACCTACCTCACTACTGAACTGAAAAATCTCCTAGAAACAGTTCTCAAAGGATTATGTGGCAAACCAGGTAATCGCGTTTTACAACTGCGGACACCTTTTGGTGGTGGTAAAACTCATGCCTTAGTTAGTCTCTATCATATTACCAAACACCGCTCTGAATTAAAAGGTTTTTCTGAACTAGATGCTTTACCTGATCCTGGTGATGTTAATGTTGCCGAGTTTATTGGTTTAGACGTTAATGCTAGCACCGGAATCAAAATAGAAAATGGTCTGCATATTCTTACACCTTGGGGATATTTAGCATGGCAACTAGGAGGATACGATGCCTATTCCTTAGTAGAAATAAACGACAAAAATCGTACAGCACCAGGTAATAACGAACTACGTCAAATTTTAGGCGATCGCTCTAACCTCATCTTGATGGACGAATTTCTTGTCTATGTTGAAAATGCAATGGGTTTTGCTGTAGGTGACTCTACTTTTGGGCGACAGGTACTAACATTCGTGCAGAAACTAACAGAAGTAGTTGCTGACAGACCAAAAACTGTTCTTGTCTATTCTCTCCAAGCTAGTGTCAAAGAAGCGGTAGGTAACGAAGGTTTATTAAGCGTCTTAGATAAACTGGTAGCTCGTAACGATGCCAAAAAAGAACCAGTTTCTGGTGATGAAATCCTAAAAGTAGTGCAGCGACGACTATTTGCTGATGTAGGCGACTCCTCAGTAATCAAAGAAATAGCTCGACAACAGGCCGAACTATTTCGCAAATTCCGAGAAACTTACGCTAATACCAAACGGGAACAGCAAACAGTGGAACAGCAAGCTACACTACTAGCAGAAAGAATCGAGTTAAGTTACCCATTTCATCCAGACTTACTAGACTTAATGTATCATCGTTGGGGTAGTTTACCTAGTTATCAACGTACTCGTGGAGCATTACAGTTTCTCGCTTCTGTCATTTACGCCCTCAAAGAAGCTAATGATAACTCCTGGTTAATTGGACCTGGTAGCATTCCCTTTAATAACGAAGCAGTCAGACAAAACTTTTTTAGTCAGGTGGGAGAGCGAGAGTCATATAGTGCTGTTTTGAGTGCAGATTTAATCGGGCCTAAAGCTAAAGTAAAAGGAGTTGATAAACGTATTGCTCAGGATGCTTCTGCATTAGCTTCTCTGAAAGTTGGTACTCGTTTAGCTTCTGCTATTTTGATGTATTCCTTTGGTGCTAGAAGCGGAGAAGATAGAGGTGTTTTAGAACAAGATATTGCTGCTGCTTGTCTAGCTCAGGGATTAGACCGTACTACCATAACTGCTGTATTAAGTGATTTACGAGATGAATTGCTATATCTACATTATGTAGGCAAACGCTATCGTTTTGAAACTAAACCTAATTTGAATAAATTAATTTCTGATGAAGAATACAAGTTTCATAGTGATGAAGTTTTAGAACAAATTCGCACTCAGTTAAGTCAAGAATTACAAGATACCCGCGCTCAAGTGACTTTATGGCCGAAAAATAATGTAGCTATTCTCGACAGGGTGCAAAAATTTAATGTCGTTTACCTTGAGCCAAGTTGGGCAGAGAAAAACCAAGAGTCAGTAGTTGAGGATGCCCTTTCTTGGTTAGAAAACCGGGGTAATGATAAAAGGGACTATAAAAATGCTCTAGCATTTGTTGTTCCTAATTTAGCACAAATGGATAAAGCACGTCGGGCTGCCAGAACAAGTTTAGCGATCGCTTCTCTATTAGAGCAGAAGAAAAAGTATAAGTTTTCTGAAGAAGATACTGAAGAACTCAAGACTAAAAATAATGATACAAACTCTGAAATCAAATCAGCTATTAGTCGCTTATACGAATATATTTTATTGCCTTTACCAGACACCGGTGGTAAAACACCTGTTAAGTTAGAAATTATTGATTTACACTCTCAAATAAATACCAGTCAAAAATTACAAGAACGGGTTCTTGATGCTCTGAAAAATCATGTATTTAGCAGCCTTACCTCTACAAAACTAATAAATTTATCCGGACTTCAAGATGGAAAAAAAAATTATCTTCAAGGTGAAGAATTAGTCAGTTATTTTTTCCGTTTTCCAAACTATCCGAAGCTGTTAGGATCTGACCCCATTAAAAAAGCTATTCGCCAAGCTATTGAACAAGAAAAGTTAGGTTATGTTCCTAATACAACTTTTCACTTAGGAGAAACCCCGACGGTTGATAATCCCGAACTAATTAGTTTTAAATGTGCTATCCCAGAAAATGAATTAGACCTATCTGGCTATTTACTTTCCCCTAGTTTAATATCTCAGTTACTAGCACAGCATGAAAATTTATCCAGTACAGAATCCGAAGCATATCCAGTAGAAAATACAGAGGATTCATCTACAGTAACTAATAATAATATTTACTCTGTTAATAATAGTAAATCTCCTACTGTTGGAGAAAACAAAAAAACAGTTGAATATAAACCCCAAAACAGTAGTTTAACCAGAACAGTTTTAGCAGATATTGTAGATGGGAAACAGAAAGCCCAAAAATATACTATTAGTTCTATTGTCAATAAAGAAAAAATTTTTGACTTATATGAAATCTTGCAAACTTTATCAGATAAATCCGATAGGATGTCAGTAGAAATTAAAATTACTGCCTACACAACAAAAGAGTTTGAGTTAAATTGGATTAGAAATGCTATTGAAGAGCGCCTAGATGAAAATGATATTGAAGCTAGTACAAAATTAGAGTGATATATTTTTTCTTGAGCACAAGATTTTCTAGAATTTTAAACAGTAAAGACGACTGAAAAAATTGTAGTTGTTAGGACTGGTGGCATTCCTCTAGACTTAGAAAATCATTGAATATACCCCCTACTTTCAATGTTATGAATCAGCAAACCCTAATTACCAATGACAACTTCCCTAACATTAATCTCATGAAACTTATACCAATTTTATGTGAGGCTGGGCTTTGTTGCACAAAAGCCTCAGACCCCCTAATCAAACAATAGTTTCGCAATAAAAGCCATTAATGATAAATCCTCCTCACAGTTTTGGCTCCATCATCTAAAGCATTCTTCAGAGAGCGATACCACCAACTTTTGAGAATCCCCACACATCCAATAGAGTATTCCATAAAATATTCCCAATAGTCCACCAATTGAGGTTCAATTTCTACTGGGAAATATTGTTGTAAAGTTTTAATGACTTAATAAATTATTGCCGATCTTCTGACTTTTCTAAATAGTAGAGAGGTAAATAGTAATCTTCACTTCTTCTGCCTACTTGACCATTGACTTATTGACATTTCAAAAGCTCATACGTCCCAAATAAAACATGAACTGTCTGAGTTTTATTAGCAATTGACTTAAGCCAGTTCATTTGAATATTAATTTGTCTTCCCCCTGCCACATCGAACAAGTGCTGTGCTTCATCTAAAGTATATGTTTTTAATTGACGATGGGTAAAAACTTTTTGCATGGTTCGGCGTAAAGCCTTAGCATTTTTTCCTTGATTATCTCCTATTAAATTATCTTTGTTATCCTCTTCTAAATCAACTCCATAACTTTCCTTATAATCAATTATAACCTCTTTCAAAGATTCCCAAACCTGTATATAGTAGTCAGAATAGTTAAACTTTCCCCCTTCAGCACTATCTACCTCTATCCCTCCTACTACCAAACTACCCAGATTGGAAATTATTTCCGCTTCAAAATATTTCAACAATCGTTTCTCAAATTCTGCTTTTAATCGTGATCTTCCTACTCCAGTCACCCCAAATACTAAATAAACTCAGGCATCATCTGGTTCTATGGCATTTTTGAGTAGCCGCTCTAAAATCATCTGAATATTACGATGAAGAATAATTATATCTTTGAAATACCTAAGTTTTTGCTCTTTTGATGCTTGTAATAATTCTGGAGGTAAAGGACGTTTTTTAACCATTACCATAATTCCTTTGGCACATCTTTGGGACGATGTTTTTTACTGGCTTCAAAACAGGCTAATAATGTCTCAAAATAAGTAGAACTGAACTCTTTTCCGTTATCAACCACAATCCATTCCGGAAATCGCCAAAACCGTTGCACACAAATGCGAATAGTCATCATACAATACCGATAACTCGAATTGTCAAAATAGACTTTTTCGAGAGCTATTAAAGTATTAATATCGTCAATGGTAGGCTTTTCTGCTTTTTCCAACAGATTTATCAGGTTAATACCAGAATGATTGTTTATGATTTCTTGAAGATTGGCTTTTACTTGCTCATCAAGAATGTATTGTTGCTCTAAATATCCTTGTTTATAGGGTTGTAAATATTTTTTTGATTACGATATTTGATCCAATCAATTTCCTTTTCTGAACGCAGATGATAATAATAACCTAAGTTTTCGACATATTCTAGGACTATGATATCCACCCACTGCCCTTCTAAGTTTTGGTAACGTAATGGTTCTTTTTCACTTAGTTTTTCTAAATTTTTCTCTGTTTTCCACTCTTCAAACCCACAGCTATTCTTTCTGATTACGAATAAATCGAGATAATGACTAATAATGGTGGTTTGTTTTCCTTGAGGCGAACATTTGATAGTAAATTTAATTGGTTGATCCCAGTATTCTCAAACTGAATCATCGTATTCATAATACTGAACAATAGCAGGTAATTCTGCGGTGTGGGATTCGAATTGAATTGTTCTGCCCATTTTTTTTACTAGCATAGGGGCCATGAACATTCCTTCCACTCCCTCTGACTTTGAGCGTGGGGGGAGAAGTCCGAATTTGGTTCACCAAATTTATTTGCTGTTGCGAGAGTTGTAGACGGTTGCACCATGCTTGAAATTTTGTATCAGAGAGCATGGCTATTTCTCCTTTGAATACCTATAGATTTTAGTTTTCTTAGAATGAATTCTAAGAATCCATCCTTAGAAAAATAAAAACGCGCTCAAGACGTAAAAATCTTGATATAACCTCATAATTTGAACTCCGTGTCTATCTTTCTGAAATTCTCCTCTTTCTTAGCTAGATAATCCTCTATATGATTAATCTTGATATGAAGAGCGTTAACGGGTGGTGGTATTAATAGTAGAGGTTGGGGGGCGATGATTTTTTCACAACCCAATTCTCACAAAACTCAAAGATATTTGTCGGAATCAAGATTTAGCTGAATACCAAGTTTTACTCCTTACCATTACTATGCAAGACTACCAAAATTGTTTGGGCAGATAAAGGCGATGGAGAAAAACTGGAGAAATCAGTACAAATGGTTTGTGGATGGAAATTAGCTATTGTCAAAAGAACCAAAACAGGATTTAACGCTTTACCCAGATGTTGGGTTGTGGAAAGGACTTTTGCTTGGGTAAAACGCAATCGTAGATTGTCTAAAGATTATGAACAACATCCCCAAAATAGGGAAGCTATTGAAAATATAGCAGTCGCCAGAGCAGTTAGTTAAGAGAAATAGAATAGTATTTTATAGATAGGGAGCGCCTAATAATGGCCCTCACCTCTAGTTACAATCTAGAAAATTTTGATTGCTGACGAGATGCCATTGAGTATATCTGGCGATTAGCGTCCTATTTCATGTAGCGTAGCTAAAACCGTCTTGGCGGTTGCTATATTTATGACTAGGGGGTGGGAAAGTGGGCGGAGGTTGCATGATTGTATCGTGCATTTAGAAATTATTAGGGATAAAATCTGGATTCACGAGGACGGATTGGAGGATGGAATAGGGTCTGATTTACTCAGGGCGGGTATTCCGAAAAATAAAATTGTGTTAGGTTTTCATCCGCCGGAGGTGCGTTCTTTTACATAATTTGCGGTTAATTAATCATCAAAAATTAAGGGGAAAAATAGGGAGATGCCAGCTAAAGATATTGATCACGATGTGGTGAAAAATGCTTTGATTAAGGATGGATGGAGGATTACTAATGACCCCTATATTTTGAGTATTGGGAAAAGAGATTTGTTTGTCGATCTGGGGGCTGAGAAATTACTTTCTGCTGAAAAGGGAGACCAAAAAATCGCTGTGGAAATTAAAAGTTTTACCAGTTTATCGCGGGTGAATGATTTAGAAAAGGCATTGGGTCAATATATCCTATATTATGACATTATACAG
>JAJEAQ010000205.1 GCA_022822685.1 Trichodesmium sp. jk18x7bins.61 | reverse complement strand
GTTTGATTTTGTTGTGTTAATTGCTGTTTTTTAGGTGGTTGAGGCATCTCTTTCCTGGAGAGGGATGGTGATTTTTTCTGGGGTGGGCTCTACGTTTTCGGGAATGACAAATCTGGGAATTATTCACTGGCTGTTTTGGTTGTAGCTTGTGGGGGAGCTTGGGGCAATTTTCTGGGTGATGCAGTTTGAGCTGAAGCTATATGGGTGATTGATGGGATTCTGTGTGTTTTTTTTTATTTCTGTTGAGACTGCTGGTTGATTTTTTTTAGCTTTTGGTGATGAGGTTGTGTCTTTCTATTTCTGTTGCTGAATGGGTGTGATGTGCTGTTCTTTTGATGGGTTATTCTGGGGGGGTGGGGGTGGAAATCCTGAGGAGACTGGGTGTTGAGGTTCTGTTGAGCTGTTCTGGTGGCACTATAGCGTTTACAACTAAAAATGCCTAAATCGTGTTTAATATAGGACTATCTCAGGTGTTGAATCTAAAATCTAAAATCTAAAAAAACCATGTCATTTGTTGGCCTACATATTCATAGTGACTATAGCCTATTAGATGGAGCATCCCAATTACCACAATTAATAGATAGAGCAGTGGAACTGGGAATGAGAGCGATCGCTCTCACAGATCATGGAGTGATGTACGGAGCAATCCAGTTAATTAAACTATGTAAAAAAAAAGGAATTCAACCCATAATTGGCAATGAAATGTATGTCATAAATGGAGATATTGAGAAGCAAGAACGCCGCAAAAAATATCACCAAATAGTATTAGCAAAAAATACCCATGGCTATAAAAACTTAGTCAAACTAACAACAGTTTCTCACCTGGAAGGTTTTCAAGGAAAGGGTATATTTGCTAGACCTTGTATTAACAAGCAATTGCTAGAAAAATATCACGAAGATTTGATAGTAACGAGCGGGTGTTTAGCGGGAGAAATACCTCAAAGTCTTCTACAGGGAAATTTAGATAAAGCCATAAACATAGCTAAGTGGTATAAAGATATATTTGGAGAAGACTACTACTTAGAAATACAAGATCATGGCTTCCAAGAAGACAGAATAGTCAATACTGGAATAGTCAAAATTGCGAAGAAATTAAAAATAAAAATAGTTGCTACAAACGATTCTCACTTTGTTTCATGTAGAGACGTAGAATCTCATGATGCTTTACTGTGCATTAACACTCAAAAACGTATCGTTGAAGAAAAGCGGATGCGGTATAGTGGCACCGAATATTTAAAGTCTGCTGAAGAGATGAAACAATTATTTAGAGATCATCTGGAAGATGAAGTTATAGAAGCAGCGATCGCCAACACATTAGAAGTAGCAAATAAAGTCAAAGCCTACGAAGTAATATCAGGAGAACCACGTATTCCTGACTATCCAATTCCCCCAGAACATACCCCTGATACTTACCTAGAAACACGGGCTTGGGATGGATTATTGAAATGCCTGAAGCTCAAAAAAAGAAATGAAATTCCTTTAGCTTATAAGGAGCGAATGGAAACTGAACTAAAAGTTCTCCAAGACAAAGGATTTTCAACTTACTTTTTAGTGGTTTGGGATTACATAAAACACGCTAGAGATAACAAGATTCCAGTCGGGCCTGGTAGAGGAAGTGCGGCAGGTTCATTAGTTGCTTACTCGTTGCGAATTACTAATATTGATCCGGTACATCATGGGTTATTATTTGAAAGATTTTTAAATCCTGAAAGGAAATCAATGCCAGATATTGATACAGACTTTTGCATTGAAAGTAGGGATGAAATGATTAATTATGTGACTGGCAAATATGGAAAAGAACGAGTAGCCCAGATTATTACTTTCAACCGCATGACATCTAAAGCAGTATTAAAAGATGTGGCCAGAGTGTTAGGTATTCCTTACGGTGAAGCTGATAAAATGGCAAAAATGATTCCTGTTTCACGAGGAAAACCAGCTAAATTAAAGGTAATGATTTCTGATGAAACTCCGGCTCCAGAATTTAAAGAGGCTTATGAACAAACTGAAATTCCTATAGAAGACAATGAAGAAGGAAAAGATAGTAGAATTTCTGTCCGCCAATGGGTAGATATGGCAATCAGAATTGAAGGGACAAATAGAACTTTTGGTGTACATGCTGCTGGGGTAGTAATTTCTAAAGAACGTCTGGATGAAATTGTGCCATTACAAAAGAATAATGATGGCTCGGTAATTACTCAGTATTTTATGGAAGATTTAGAATCTTTGGGTTTGTTAAAAATGGATTTTTTGGGGTTGAAGAATTTAACAATTATCCAGAATGCTGCCAATTTAATTGAAGAGAATCGTCGGATTACCTTGATACCAGATGAGTTACCTGCTGAAGAAAGAAGGATAATGCAAATCTTGGCCAAGGGAGAGATCAAGAAAAACCAAAAGGAAGTTGAGCAGACTTACAAACTTCTGAAATCTGGAGACTTGGAAGGAATATTTCAGTTGGAATCTTCGGGGATGGTGGATGTGGTGAAAAAATTGAAACCTACCTGTATTGAAGATATTTCTTCTATTTTGGCACTGTATCGCCCTGGCCCTTTAGATGCTGGTTTGATTCCCAAATTTATTGAGCGCAAACATGGAAAAGAGGAAATTAAATATGAACACCCAAAGTTAGAGGAGATTTTGAAGGAGACTTATGGGGTACTTTGTTATCAAGAGCAAATTATGAAAATGGCTCAAGATTTGGCCGGGTACTCTTTAGGTGAGGCGGATTTATTACGTCGGGCAATGGGCAAAAAGAAAGTTTCGGAAATGGAGAAGCAGCGAGAAATATTTATTGATGGTGCAACTCAAAGGGGTGTTGTTTCTGGAGTTGCACAAAGCCTGTTTGAGCAAATGATTAACTTTGCTGAATATTGCTTGGCGTATGATGCAGAAATTATGACCGTGGAATATGGTGCTATTCCTATTGGTGAAATTGTAGAAAACCAGATTGAATGTACAGTTTACACAATTGATCAGAATGGATATATCTATACACAGCCAATTGCCCAATGGCATGATCGCGGCGTGCAGGAAGTTTACGAATATTGTCTCGAAGATGGAACGGTGATTCGGGCAACACCCGAACATAAGTTTATGACCGAAGATGGTCAAATGCTACCCATTGATGAAATTTTTGAGCATCATCTTGATTTGAAGTGTTTAGAGGGGGTAGGACAATGGGACTTTCCTATCGTCAGTTGACACCTCAATTGAAACAACAGATTGTTAAAGCATTTCAACAAGGAATAGAATGGCGAGAAATTCCACAACTTCTCGATGTCAGCCAGCGCTCAGTTGGACGAGTATTAGTTGAGTTGGGAATCAATACCAAGGGAGGTAATCGCTATAACCTTGATGAAACATACTTCGATACCATTGACTCACAAAGGAAGGCATATCTACTAGGGTTGATGGCAGCAGATGGCTGTGTCACTTCCATTAATTATATTACTTATGAATCAGTCGAGTGTTCTCTCGTTGAGCTGTTTAAAGTCGAATTGAAATACACCGGAGATATTCGTACTATTCCTTTTTCAGAAGGATATCCTCCTCATTATCGGATTAACTTTTCTTCCAAAAATCTAGCAACAGCAGTGAAAAGATATGCTGTGGTTGCTGGGCGCACCAAGTCAGGTGCTGATTATTTTCCAGAAACTCAATATTTTGGTAGCTATTTACTAGGATATTTTGATGGTGATGGATGTGCCTATGTTAATAGGGGAAGAAGTGGTGGATTAGTTTGTATTGTTGGTTCATATCCCTGGGTACAGGCATTGTCCTATCAGTTGAAAATGGGCAACATTGTTCAGCATATCTCCCAATCCGTTTACTATTGGCGAATTTACAGCCAGGAGTATATTCAGCAATTTTACAACTTTATTTATCAAATACCTGACTTAGGGCTAGATTACAAAAAAGCAAAAATAGAGCAGATTTTCAGGGGTTACTATCGTGGTTAA
>JAJEAQ010000430.1 GCA_022822685.1 Trichodesmium sp. jk18x7bins.61 | reverse complement strand
TGGTAGTACTGATATATTGGGGGGATGAGGGTTGATTGGTGTGGGTGTGGCTTGATTCTAATTCGATTTTTCTACTGATTTATATTGCTTTGTGGTTATTTTGAGCTTGGTAGTATGGGAATTGGGAGTTGGGAGTTGGGAATTGGGGCTAATTCTCTCCCTTTCTGCTCTACCAGTAATTCGGCCCCTGCCTCTCGCGGCTCCTGCTCTTTCCCGCGGCGACGCGGCGACTAACTCCGCGCCGACGCGCCGATTAACTCCTTATTCCTAAAAATAGTTACTTTTTTCGGGACTTCCCTACATGAAGGGTATTTATGGGGTTGGAGTTTGTGTTTGTGTGTTGGTTGTTTGGTTGTTTGGAGTTGGTTTTATGTTTACTGCGATTATAATGTCTGTTAAATACTTGATGTGTATCTGGGGCTCTCATTCTGAGGCGACTCTCTCGGGAGAGGGCTTATTTTTTTGCCAGGCAAGTTAAAAATGACAGCCAAGACTCTAACTAGATTCAACCGGAGTTTACAACAATTAGATAGAGTAGTTCTAGCGATCGCTCTGCTCCTGATTATTCTATCGGTGCTAGTACCGCCACAAGTATTAACAAGCCTCTCCTTCACTCTCAAAAACCTGTGGGAAGTTGCTCCTTTTCTGCTTCTTTCCATTGGCATTGCAACTTACACACAAGCGAGTAGAGCTGACAACCTAATTGGGAGAGCCTTTCAAGGGCGGATATCAGTAATGATTCCCATCGCTGCAATTTTTGGGGCGTTCTCTCCCTTCTGCTCCTGTGAGGTAATTCCCCTAATTGCTGCATTACTTTCAATGGGAGTACCTGTAGCAGCCGTTATGGCTTTCTGGCTCTCGTCTCCATTGATGACTCCATCCATGTTTGTACTGACAGTCGGCACTTTGGGCTACCAGTTTGCAATTGCCAAAACAATAGCCACAGTAGGTATTGGTATCTTAGGAGGCTTTGGCACTCTGGCACTGATTCGCTCAGGCTTTTCCACAGCATCCTTCGCCCTTGCGAGAGGGGAAGCGTAATGGTGGCTGCGCAGTTGGCTACCTGCGCAACCCAAAGCCCATAATCTGGAAATTTTGGCATCAACCAGAGCGACAACAAAAATTCTGGAAAGAGGCAAGGAAAAATACTTGGTTCCTAGGTAAGTAGTTGGCGCTAGCGTTTTTGCTCGAAAGTTTGATGCTAGTTTATCTCCCTAACGGTTTGATTCAGGCGATCGCTGGGGATGGCAGTTCACTATCATTTGTCGGAGCTGCCTTAGCAGGAATTCCAGCCTATCTCAATGGTTATGCAGCTTTACCACTTGTCAAGGGATTGATCCAACAAGGCATGAATCCCGGAACTGGAATGACGTTTCTACTGGCTGGAGGTGCGACAAGTATCCCGGCGATGATTGCAGTCTTGGTTCTGGCTCGTCGTCCTATTTTTCTTGCTTATCTGGGTTTCGCTTTTGTTGGCTCAATCGTTGCTGGATTTCTTTATAGTGTCTTGCTCTAATACACACCTCCTTCGTAATCAAAAATCTGATTATCCATCTTGTGGCGCGGGTATCCTGCCCCCACCACCCACAGCCTCCTATTTTCCTCATCATCACACAGACATCAAAGTTTTTGCACTCTTGAAAGCATCTACACATAACTGCACTACTAATTCAGTTGCAGTTGCAGCACTTTGTAACTGAGCAAAGTTGAGGCTATCTGGCTGAATACCTGTCTTAGATAAAACCTTTCCAATACCCTCATCCCTTAACCGCATTCCTGCCTGCATAAAATCAGTGCCAACTCCCTGATGTCGTTGAGTTAATGCCCGACTGCGTTTAGACCAAAAATGGCTAATGACATGGAAAACATGCCCCTTACCCCAATAAAACTCACTGCCACTACTGGTGCTTTGTGGCGCACCAAGAGATCGTGACTAGCTGCTTCAATAGTAACTTTATTAGGATTGAGAATTTCAATTGAATGACTGCTTGTCTCTAGCCACCACTGGGGCTCTGCACCTAATACTACCACTTATGACCACAAACTATTCAAAATTGGTTCGACAGAAATAACTTCATCACCAGTGTATTGCTGATTCCAACGCACCATATTCGGGAAAGCTGGAGCAATCAAATTACCCAATGCCCAGTCAGAAGTTACTAACCATGTATCCTTTTCTATCTGTTGTCTGATACAGTTAACAAGTTTCCTGTCATAAGAGTTAGAGCAGTTAACAAAAATAATTTGTGCATTCAGTTTTTGCGGATTTGGATTCATTTCCACTAGTAGCTTTAAGCATTGGAAAATTTTTTCAACATAGTCATAATTACCTGAATAAACAGCTATATCCTTTCTGCGGGTACTATTAAAATTTCTAAATCTTCAGGACGTTGTTCGGTAAATCGTTGCTGTACAGCAACAGCAGCTACTTGATAAATTTTCTGTATATCTTTCATAGTTCACCATTTGATCAAATAATCTTGGGATAATTAGTTCAGGACTTACGTATGAGAAACGCACGCACCAGGCTTGAGATTACTTTGCTAACGCAAACCTGTCGCTCTTATAGCAACCGCCAATATGGTTAGGACGCTAATCGCCAGACATACTCAATGGCATCTCGTAAGCAATCAAAATTTTCTAGAGCGTAACTATAGGGTATGGCCATGATTAGGCGATTCCTTCCCGGCGAGCTTTGCTACGCACATGAAACGCGAATCCCTATCTATAAAATACTACTTCTCTTCTATTAATTAACTGCTCTGGCGACTGCTATACGAACAGAAATACGTTATTTAGCCTAAGTCCATAGTTATAGCGCTACGCATTAAGCTTAGGACATCCCTCTTTTGGCTCTTTGCTCTTGCATCTGGCCTTTAAACCCATATTTTTGTCCTAACCAGAAACGTACTGCTATATAAAAAATCTTTGTTTGTAGTTGCAATGCGGTGATCCATATATAGGCGCCGCATCGCAACTACGAGCCTAGTTATGAGTGCCGAACATAATATAACTCAATATTTGCTCTCCCTACATCATGGCTGTAGCAAACATTTAGCAGATTTGTATCATCTGCTGATAACAGTTTTCACAAAGTAGGCTACAGAAACACGTAAAATTTGAGGAGTCACAAGACTGATAATTGTGGTCTTTTTTTATGAAAACCGCTATAATTGAGGGTTTCTTGGTAAAATCAAAAACTCTTTCTCTCTTTCTTCCTAAGAGACTGTTTGTCAATTAAATATTAAGGTAGCTATAGTTCTTAATTCTGATGGGTTACGGCGGACAAATAAAATTTAAACCCCGCCCGCCCCGGCGGGGTTTAAATGAGGAGATATTTCTACCTCACCCATCCTACGCCAGAATTTAATCTGGGTTTTACAAACAATCTCTAAGAGTAATTCATATCTATAATGTCACAAAAAATTTCACATTATAGATATGAAATTTTTATCAATAAAAGTTTTCAGAGCAGAGGATACTTGCGTCCGCACCTTGTAAGCTCTATCTTCTCATCAATGGGGGCTTGGGTACTTTTGATTCTCAACTTTTGACTTACTTAGATGAATTCTGATTCCTGACTTCTAAATTCTGTCTTGAGCAAAAGACTTGTGTTTGTAGTTGCGCTTGAATCTCCAAATATATCTCTTGTGGTAAAGTCCAAACGAAGCTCTATTATTGAGTATTTTAACAGAGATGATCAACTTCATTTATTGCTTTAATCAAAAGCATTGAAAGAGGAACTATGAGGAGGAAAACATCTATCCCTCCTCCGTATTTTTCTTCACTCAAAAAATTTAAACTTGATTTGAACCGACTTCCAGTAATCGTTCCAATCTTGCAGTTGACCAGTATTCGGTGGGGTAGGCGATCGCAAAAATAGACGCAAGTCGAATCAACCATGTCACCTGCTTAAAAGAATCATCCTCATCATCATATTCATCTGGTGGCACTAATACCATAATTTCCACAAAATCTTCAGTTAAAGTAATGGGGAGGCCATAATAACTTTCCTCAGCTTCAATGCGGACTTTATTCCCATTCTCTAATGCTTCTTGTAATCTTTGGTAAAGAAGATTAGATTTTTTTGACTTATCTTTTTTGGCCACAACTGTTCTCCCTAAGTCTAATGTTGCAATTTAGCGCCCCTAACAGAACCTACGCACAACTGTGCGATTAACTTGGTGGCAGTCGCCGCACTTTGCAACTGACCAAAGTTAATTGTATCTGGTTGAATTTTAACTTGACTGAGAACTTTTTCTACTCCCTTTTCGCTTAACCCCATTCCATTTGTCGGGAAATCCGTACATGGTTGTCGATGACGAGAAGTAGGTGCTTGGGAACGTTTTGCCCAGAAGTGACTAATCACGTGGAAAACCTGTCCTTTTCCCCAATCAAAACTTACTGCTACTACAGGAGCTTTATACTTCCGTAGCAAATCGTGACTAGCTGCTTCAATCTGAACTCGATCAGGGTTTAGGACTTCAATCGGGTAACTTCCCTATAACCACCATTGGGGATCAGCTCCTAATACCACAATATTTGACCACAAACTATTGACAAAAGGTTCCACAGAAATGATATACTCTGCTGTTGATTTTTGAGTCCACCGGACTGTATTAGGAAATGCCGGCTCAAGAATATAGTGTAACGCCCAGTCGGAAATTACTAACCATTTGCCGTTACTGACATGATGACCAATATTCGTAACTAAGGCAGAGTTATAATTCCTAGAACAATTAACAAAGACAATTTTAGCATTTAACTT
>JAJEAQ010000214.1 GCA_022822685.1 Trichodesmium sp. jk18x7bins.61 | reverse complement strand
ATCCAAATATTCTCATGCCAATCTAGTTCAGGAGCTAAATCAACTAAACGTTCATGTCGTTTCGTCAAAATTTGATAAACATGCCTGGGTGTTTTGCCAATTATTTCAAAGACTTGTTTGATGAAAGAAACAGAAATATCTTCATGGAAAATATCGCTCATTGAATTAACAAAAACTCTACTAGGGGTACGCCAACTTAAAGGTTGATTCAAGCGTTCTGGATGCTCTTTCGCAGCAAATCCTTCCGGGAAATTTTTGGTAAAACGCTTTGTAATTGCTTCTGCGTAACAATGAGTACAACCAGGGCTAACTTTGTCACAACCTGTCATTGGATTCCAAGTTCTATCGGTCCATTCAATACCTGTTTTGTTACTCGCCATATTTCAATTCACCTCATCAAAAAAAATAATATTTAAAGTCTAATTTTCTACTGAAATATTTTATAGTAATTATTTAATTATAAATAATTTTGAACTAAAAATAAACTCCAGATGATGGAAAAATTGAAAATTATAAATTCTTTCAAAAAATCTGAGCGTTGGCGAAGCCTAGCGGCAGCTATATCGCCAATTCAAGATCATCAGTTGTCTACCATACAAAAATAGAGAAAAAGTCTGAAACTTGTACTTCTATTGTCTGCCAGTTTTGTTGCTTAATTTGGTGAATACTTTGTCACAACCAAGACAGGAATACGACCGCTGGTATTGTCAAGATTAATCAAAAAGAGGTAGTATGATGCCTGACTATAATAGCAATTTCAAAAAAAGATAGTTAAAGTCGTAGGGTAGGCAAATATTGATTAATCTGGAACAAGTATAAATTTGAAACTCCTTGCCCACCATCGCCCAAAACTGTGTAGCAATATTTATTGAAATTGATATAAAAACTCTAAATAAAAAATGCGCTTAAAATCTTTAGACATATTTCGTGGTCTGACAATTGCTAGCATGATTCTTGTGAACAACCCAGGCAGTTGGAATTATGTTTATCCCCCATTACTTCATGCAGAATGGCATGGTTGTACCCCTACTGATTTAGTCTTTCCTTTCTTCTTATTTATTACAGGTGTAGCAATGGCTTTTTCCCTATCAAAATACACCGATAAAAACCAATCAACTCCACAAGTTTATCAACGAATTTTACAGCGAAGTCTAATACTTTTCCTCTTAGGATTATTATTAAATGGTTTTCCTAGTTACAATTTAGCAACTATTCGCATTATGGGAGTATTGCAACGTATCAGCCTAGCTTATCTTCTGGCAGCCATACTGATACTACTCACTCAAAGCTCCCGAAAAAAACTCTACTGGGTTTCTACTACCTTACTAATTGGATATTGGATAGCCATGGTACTAATACCTGTTCCTGGTTATGGTGCTGGAAACCTTTCTCCAGAAGGAAATCTGGGTGCCTATATTGACCACCTGATTCTCACCCAACAACATCTATGGGCGGGAAAGCCCTACGATCCAGAAGGTTTATTTAGTACTTTACCTGCTATGGTGACTATTCTTATCGGTTACTTTACTGGTAAATGGCTCCAGGAGCAACCCAAAAACAGTCGAACTAGCTTAAATCTTGTAATTTTCGGTCTTAGCTCTTTAGTAATAGGGTATGTCTGGGGATTATTTTTTCCTATTAATAAAGCTTTGTGGACAAGCTCCTATGTGGTCTTTACCGCAGGATGGGCTTTACTATTACTAGCTGCTTGTTATGAGGCGATCGAAGTTCGAGGCTGGCAGAAATGGGGACATCCATTGGAAGTGATGGGATTAAATGCCATCTTGATATTTGTTGCCTCTGGATTTTTTGTCAGACTAATGATATATAACAATACGGGTAGTGGAGAAGATGCCCTAACTATCAAGACTTGGATATATGAACAGTTTTTTCAATCCTGGGCAGGCTCATGGAACGGTTCTTTGATTTTTGCTCTTGTCAATGTATTATTTTGGTGGGGGATTTCTGATTTAATGTATCGTCGGGGTTGGTTCTTGAAAGTTTAGTAAATTTTTTTAGCACTAGCTTTAATAAAAGAACATAAGTTATTATTTCTCTCTTGAAATTGGTTATTAAAAACCCCCCGCCCCGGCGAGGTCTAAAATGGTCTGAAGTTTTCTCATTTCCAGTTGAATAATGATAGATAAAAAAATAGAATATAGGGATAAAAGTAAGAGGAGGATAGTGAGAGTAATGCTGTTTTTTTATTATGCTTAACTAAACAAACTTGGTATTATAGATTGTTAGAAGATATCTGTAAAAAAAAATCTAAAAACAGCATCAAAGAGCCAATCTGCGGTGGGTTACGGCGGGTTTTAAAATATCCTATCATTAGTGTGGAATTCTTCCCACCTAACCCACCCTACATCAAGGCTTAATATTTTATTTATAGATCCCCTATAGTTAATAATCAGCATATTTGAAAATGACGATGACTCAAGATAACTTTATTGTTCGCCCTATGACTATAGCTGATTTAAGGTTAGCATTAAGTATGGCTGCGGATGAGGGCTGGAACCCTGGTATTGATGATGCTAAGAATTTTTATGTTGCTGATCCTAAAGGTTTTTTTTAATTGGAGAATTAGATAGAGAACCAATTAGTTGTATTTCTGCTGTTAGATATAGTAAAAAATTTAATTTTATTGGTATATATATTGTTAAACAAGAATGGAGGAGAGAAGGATTCGGCTGAAAAACTTGGGATGAGGCTTTGAAGTTAATTGATAATCAACCTGCTGCTTTAGATGGGGTTTTAGAACGAGTTGATAATTATGGAAAATTTGGATGGATTTAAACCAGCTCATCATCACCTTCGTTATCAGGGGATAATTCAAGGCGAAATGTCTGAGGATGTCAGAGATTTAAAGACTATTAGTTTTGAGCAGATTAACAATTATGATAATCTTCATTTTCCAGCCGAGGGTTCCTATTTTCTAAAAACATGGATTAATCAACCTAAGGGCAATGGCTATGGAATAATTAATGATGGAAATTTAGTAGGTTATGGATTTATTAGAAAAGCTAAAGATGGATTTAGAATCGGTCCTTTATTTGCGCCAAATCAAGACATAGCAGAAAAGTTATTTTGGGCTTTATGCACTCATTCTCAAAACCAGAATGTTTATCTTGATGTTCCTGATATTAATCAAAAGGGACTTGCTTTAGTTGAAAGCCATCAAATGCAATGTATTTTTGAATGTGTGCGAATGTACACCTCAGAGTCACCACACCTTGATTGGACAAATATTTTTGGTGTGACTTCTTTGGGATTAGGATGAGAGTAAAATTGTCTGGATTTGCTCAAATTCCTCTCTCATCGTTAAGATATATAAATGCCGAATTTTAACTTAAAGGAAAGGGGGAACAGAGAATTGACTACTGATTTTGCTGCTCCTTCAACAGTAAAATTGTATGGTGGGGATGATTTGTCTACCTAAGTCTGTGAAGTAGAGGCGAAAATTCCTAACTTAATTTTCCTTCTTCCTGGCTTGAAAAATTTTGACTTTTGACTTAAAAAAACTATGATTCCAACTGTTATTGAACAATCAGGTCGTGGTGAGAGAGCTTTTGATATTTACTCTAGACTTTTGCGCGATCGCATCATCTATCTAGGGGAAGCCATAGATTCTGATTTGGCCAATTTAATTGTAGGCCAATTGCTATATTTAGATTCAGAAGACCCAGAAAAAGATATTTACATCTATATCAACTCCCCTGGTGGCTCTGTCTCGGCAGGGCTAGGTATTTATGATACTATGAGGCATGTTAGGCCTGATGTCTGTACTATTTGTATGGGAATAGCTGCCAGTATGGGAGCATTTCTGCTCAGTGGAGGTACGAAGGGAAAAAGAATGAGCCTACCCCATTCCCGGATTATGATTCATCAACCATTAGGTGGAGCTCAAGGCCAGGCGACAGATATTGAAATTCAAGCTAAGGAGATTTTATACCTCAAAAAATATCTTAATGAATGTTTAGCAGAACATACAAGTCAGCCCATAGACAAAATTGTCGAAGATACAGAAAGAGACTTTTTTATGTCAGCCTCAGAAGCAGTGGAATACGGCATAATAGACCAAGTGTATAATCGAAATCCTTCTAATTCTCAACCAATATCTCCTGTTTAGCTGACTCCCAGAGTGGCCTCACACTTGAATCAGCCCTTGACACTCCTCACTCTGTTTTCGGCACCAGGGCAAATAAAATGCTTCCCAAGATGAAAAGCGTAGCCAGGAGTCAGGCACAGAGACGCGTCTAGATTTTACCACTAGCCTTCATTATCCCTGGGGTCTCCCTAGCTCCTGCGACCATGGCCAATCTTCCACAAGCCTATTAATTTCAGAGTGCTCCACTGTACTAAGTAGTAGGGTGGGCAAATATTCAGTTATCTAGAGCAACGATAAATTTGGCGTTTTTTGCCTACCTTACATACAGCTCTTTCTCAGTCTTACCGCCTAACACTTTGTAGCAATATTAAGTAGTTAGGCCAATTTATTTGTATATTTACTATTGAATGGTGTTTTGATTTTTCAGACTTTGTTCGGTACTTCTTGTAATATCAAAATGCACAATTAATTTGGCCTGGTTACTCAAGATTGATGTAGAAGTGAAATGTTTAAGTTTTCTACAGTTGAGTTATCAAGATATATCTAATACCTCTATCTTGTGTAAGAAATCTTGCAGTTGTTCATAGGATAGCCTTGTACGCCCTTCTTCTCCATAGTTTTGTTTAAGATAAGTTTTTCCTTGGATTGTATTCCAACCTAAACGCCGAATTTCAGTGGTCGTTTTACTGAATACTTCTAAATACTGCAAAAACCTTTGTAACTCATCTACACTTAATTGTTCTAGAGACTCCTTTTTGTGGTTATATTCTAAATAATCTTTTTGTTGTCTGACTTTCCAACCTTGGTCTTTTGTTTCTTTTGTAACTTTCAGTAGTACATCTAAATATTGATGGAAATGCAATAATTCCTCTGGGGTTAAAAATGAACGTGTTTTTTGACTATAATTTTGCTCTATAAAATCTTGCTCTTTTTCTTTCCCCCATCCTAGACTATCAATTAAGATATCGATTTTTGCATTATCATTAGATGAGTCTTGTGATTGATTTGATGAATAAATACCATCGTTAGTATTGGTAGACTCAGCTATGTTTGTTTCATAATTGATTGATTCTGATATATTTATATGACTTTCTTGAGCATTGATAGAGTCGCTCAATTGTTCTTCAGTCCCATCAATCTTTTCTTCTGTCCGGTCTGTACCATATTTGGCATCTAACCAATTATCACCAAATACACTTGCATTTTGAGTGGAATAGGAAACATCCTGATAGTCAAGACTAGATTGTACTGATTGTAATTCTTCCTTTACTGGTGGGGTAGAAATTTCTGGTTCTTCTAACTCATAAGAAACAGTTGGAGTATGAGAAATACTACTAGAATCTTCATTTGATAATTCTATTGCTGATTCCTCTGTGTTTCTCTCTAAGGAGGTATTGACTGAAACTTTGCTTTGTGGTATACCCTCAGATGTAGGTGAGTATGAAGGCAGTGTAACAGAAGTGTGAGGCGCAGAAATAGATTGATCAAGTGGAAGAGTGGCAAGTGCTCGCTCTCTAGCCTGGTCTTCTGCGCTCTCCACAGTATCGGCTGCTCCTAATCCACTGGCTAACGTTTCACCATTCACTAGCACTAGGACACGAACTACATACTTACCATTATGAATAGTAATTAACTCAGAGATTAAGCAAGCTGTAGGATAATAAACTCGAAAACGTTCTAACATAATTGTCTATTTGGTGAAACTTGGAAACAGGTCAATGACCCCAGGGTGTAGACGGATGGGGCTTGTAAAGATAGGGTGACTTCTCCCTTGCATTTGTCTACCGGGAGAGATTCGCCCGTAGTACGAACAACAAGTGTATTTCACGCTTCTCGGTAAATCTTCAAACCCTATTACGGTGCAGGCAGAAAGGACATCTTTGCCGAATTGGCTGCATTTGGACTAATAACTTGACACTCAAGGATGATCTCCATGATTGGTGTTTTCAGGCCGAATTAAACACCCGCAATTCCTCCCCACCGTTTAGACGGATAGGGAATCCAGGCGCGAGGTGTTGAACGCACTCCATCTATAATCTTTTAATTTAGATGGAGATTCGAGTGCCTGGCTTGAGCTGGCGTACAAGCGCGAGTCATAAGAAATGCATTTGACATCTCCAGGGGGTGAAACACCTTGGATTCTGTGGTGAATCCACCGCCAATGGGACGTGGCGCCTACTGTAGGCCAGTAAATTCCCCACACAGCCCCTCATAAATCCACATTTGCTTCCAGCCTGTCAACAGACTCCTACACTCGGAGGCCAGATTATGATCTAGCTGTGAGCTGACGTTTTTTAGCTGCTTTCCGAGTGGTTTTACTCTGCGGTGTTGGAGCAATAAATCACTGCCCTAGCTGGGTTGCTTGTTAAGAGCCGTCGTAGGAAACTGTGTCCCCTTATACTGTCTGCCGGAATCTCACTGTACTAGCTAGAGGTCATGGTGACAAAGCTTGTTCTGACTTGCATTTAACAATTATAACAGACTTTTACTGCGCTTTATTACCCGCTCCTCGTTATTCAACCAGAAGTTTTAACGGCTGGTAACCTGAGTACCGTTCTTTTTTTATGTTTGAGGCCATCAAAAAATGAGAAATTTTTTGATGAACAGAATCCTCCGCCCACTTACCCCTGGTAAGTGGGAGTGACTATTAGTGTGATATACTTATGTTTGGTACGGTAAAAGCTTATAGCTGGCGACAGGGCCCTGGTTTGTTAATAGCCATCAGCA
>JAJEAQ010000450.1 GCA_022822685.1 Trichodesmium sp. jk18x7bins.61 | reverse complement strand
AAGGTTTGGTAATCTCTCCAATATCAACTCCCCATTAACTCCAGTGCGCCTATACGCTTTGGCTCTGATTGAGTCCTGTTGCCTGCTTCACTCTAGGTTCCGGGTATGGTTCCCGAACTGTGGCCAGTTAGGGATTCACGCTTTCCTTGGCGGGTGGTCCTCGCCTTTTGTGGCTTCACCCACATTCTTAACTCAGTTATCCGCTCTGTATGGGAACACAGTCGCTGGACTCTAGCCATACGTCCCTAGTTGCTAGGGGTTCCTGCTAGAAACGAATCGCACACCCATACCGCACGAGTAGTTACCATACCTGCTACACTAGCAAGAACGGTATTCACAATAATGCTGGCTACCTGTTCATTTAATGCTAGGGTACTGCCACCATTAAACCCAAACCAACCAAACCAAATCAGCATTGCTCCTAAAACTGATAGAGGTAGGTTAGAGCCATGGATTTTTTCTGGTGGGCGGCCAGGGAGAAATCTGCCTGTCCGATGGCCAATAATTAGTAAAGCAGCTAGAGAAACCCACCCACCAATACTATGAACAACAGTCGAACCAGCAAAGTCAACAAAACCACGTTGGCCAAGCCAACCTGTGAATACACCAATTTCTATTCCATTCCAAGCCCAAGGACCAAATATTGGATAAACTAAACCTGAAACTATGGAGGCAAGAACTAAATAGGAACTAAATTTCATACGTTCAGCTATCGCACCAGAGACAATAGTTGTTGCTGTACCACAGAACATGCTTGGAATAAAAAGAAGGCAGCATCAAAAGGCCGCAAATCAGTTGCTAGAAAAAATTTGCTATAGCCGCTAAATCCAGAATATGAAACTCCAAACATGAGGGCAAATCCAAAACCCCAAAAGCAGGCAACTGAAATACCAAAATCAGTTAAATTTTTAATGGCAACATTTATACTATTTTTTGACCAGGTAAGCCCTGATTCTAAGCACATAAATCCAGGCTGGGTCAGGAAGACTAAACCAGAACAAAGCAAGAGCCATAAAATATCAATTATTTTGTAGGTAGGCTGAGATTGTGAAGTTGATATATTGATAAGTTTTGGTTGCTTTTTTATGGTAGTAACTGTTTGAGAATAGTCTGACGAAGTTTCGCTAATTACAGGTTGAGAAATTGAAGTTTGCCCTAGTTGACCTTGTTTGATCTGATTTGATAGTTGATGATTATATATATTTGTATCTATGGGTGAACCTTGTAGGGTTACTAATGTTAGAGTTAGTAAGAATAAAATAATCCCTAAAATGGATTTTCGAGGCATGGATTTGTGTCTTAGACATTTATTTAATTAGTTTTGTAGAGAAAGCCTTGAGGTTTATGAAGGTTTGAGATGACCAATATTTTAACTATGACAAAATAGTACATTTTAACTTAATAAATATTTGTGGATAATTTTTCACCTTAGTTCAAAATTAGTTTCGCTAGTATATGAGCAGATAGAAAACCTAACTTTATTGTTAGTCAAATTAACTCGCTGTGTTCAAAGAAAGAAGTTGCAGAGAAGACCAAAGCTGGGTAAAATTGAAGCAGGCAACGGGAGAAGGGAAGTCGCTGGGCCTCTACAAACCCACTGCTAATTGAAGACCACGCCAGACTAAAAATTTTGGTGGGGATCTTAAATCGGTGATTCGCCAGTCGTACAGAATTCCCAAATTAATTCTGGCTCACTACTCCTGAATTTTCTCTTAAATTTGTTCGTAGATACTGGGTTAGGTCCAGCAAGCCTCCTCCCAATTTTTGCCAAGCAATATGTTTTTTGGAGTGAAAATCAACTTTGAAATTGACCTTATTTCTTCAACCTTGCTCACTTCTCTTAATGATCGGAAGTTAAAAATGATTATATATTCAGCCCAGCATATAATATATTTGTCTTAAAATACTTAAAATTCATAGATAAAACAATGCAATCAGCGATTTTTTTGTTTTTCGCTGATTGCTTTTGATGAGGTTGACATATTTTGGAGAGAATTATCTAGATGATCTGACAGTATAAAATTTAGCTTAGTCAAGTTTACTGTGACTTCTTACTGAAAGCCTTCCAAGTCTTCTGATCGACTATCCCACTAGCTTTAATACCTCTATACTTTTGAAATTCTTTCACTGCTGTTGCAGTTTTCACTCCATATACTCCATCAATAGGGCCAGGATTAAATCCCATTGTTTCCAAACGAATTTGTAGGGTTTTGACTTTTGATCCCTTATCTCCTTTGGTCAATATCTTTTGCATTTGAACTGGTAGGTTTGGCTTTGGGATTGATGGTTTCTTCCTATGTACTGGTGAACTAGCGACTAATGATGGTTGAGCTAGAGCTGTCCAAGTAGCTCCATCAACTATACCTGTTGCAGTTAATCCAATAGACTTTTGAAAATCTAACACTGCTGCTTTGGTACGGGAGCCAAATACACTATCTACAGCACCAGGATCGAATCCTCTAGCTTGTAAACGTCTTTGTACTGCCCAGACTTCTGCTCCTCTGGCACCTTGTGATATATTTTTTTGATTGTTTTGTTTTTGAGGAATACCCGAATAGAAAGGTTTAGAGAACAGTTCAGATTGGGTCTTTTTTTCAAAAAGTCTGAAATTTTTAGGAAGAAAAGGGATCGGAGAGTTTTGATTTCTTTGTTCTTTCCATGGTTTAATGTTGCTAGTATGTTTTTTACCAAAGGTCAAAATCTTTGAATTGGATTGGCTAGTTAAATCTCTTTTTTTTTCTGTTGTTAAAGATTCTATTTCGTTGGAAGCAATTGCCCTGGTTGGGTTTAAGGTAAACAGGGTTACTAAACTTAATAGAGTGGTAATAGTAGGGACACGCATCATAAAAAAATCTGTTCTGATGATTACTTCTGTCTCGAATAACTTTACTGATTTTGGCAATCATTACTTTTGCTATAACTCAGTCAGGCTTTAAAACCCACTATAGCTATATAATAAAATTAGCATCTTGTATAACTCCATTAAATTATTTGTATGCTTGGGGCTGGAATTATTTATTTTCAATAACTTGACTTAATTTGATTACCCGGATAGTTTTTAGAGAAATTTGATACTTCACCTGATTCAACTTTCTGGCTCAAAGATGAATTTAGTGCTTAATTGAGAAGGCCGAAGTTGTGTCAGTCTTGTTAAACAATCCCTGAGTCAGAAGTTAAAAACAATACAAACATTTCCACAAATTTTAAGGAGACATCACACAAATATTCTGGTATGAGTAATTAAATACCTACTTGTTATCACCCCTTATGTATAGCAGTCCTAAGTTTGATTTACTAGAATTAAGCCAGCAATTGAAATTACTGGCTAATTTTCCAATTATGAAAAATAGAGCTTCCCAATAACGCAGAATATCCTCAGGATTATCCAGAGAAAAATAATTCCAGAAACGATAAACCTTGGCTAAAGTTAGAAATCTTTTGGTATGAACTTCTCATATGTAAGTGCTTTGAAACAGTTAACAGTTCATTGTTAATCACTTACTGAATTAGTTTCACTTAAACCCCGCCCAATCCCCATCTATAATCTTTAGATTGAGACGGGGTAAGCGGGAGAGAGAATTACAATCCTACATTTTCCGTTTAGTGACAAGGAAAATATTTCAATTATGTGTAATATTTTTTTCGATGGAATTAAAATTTTTTATCTGACCCATACTCAAATATCAGTATCATATTGATACTTACTAGAATGCTTGCGAAAGTAACAATTAGATATTTTGCTCTTATGGCGGAAGATACCTTTATTTACTATTTTTCGTCAATTGTTTTCATTAATCATAGTCGAAACTGCTACTTAAATAGTGAAATATATAGTATCTTTAATCCATACTTTTGAGGTAGCTTTTTTCATGCATTTAGCGCTTGCTTAAGATTATAGATAGTGCTATATTTAGCTTGAATATAACTGATAAACGGGTCAATACTTAAAGGTTTGCCTGTTACCAGATTAATTAATTCATTGGCAGTATATTTGCGACCATGTTGATAAATATTCTGCTTTAACCAATTATGCAAAAGAGTAAAGTTACCTTGTTCAATAGCAACAGTAATTTCTGGGTCAGATTTAACTGCAGCCTCATAAACTTGAGCAGAGATTAAGTTGCCTAGGGTATAGCCTTGAAACCTCCCTCCAATCATTTCACCATACCAATGTACATCTTGCATTACTCCTTCACTATCATCAGCCGGAACTATACCTAAATCACTTTTATAACGTTCATTCCAGGCTTCAGGAAGGTCACAAACAGCTAACTTAGCCTCTAACATGGCTAACTCTAAGTCAAACCGAATCATCACATGGAGATTGTAGGTTACTTCGTCAGCATCAGTGCGAATGGGAGACTTAGCCACTTTATTAATAGCGCGATAGAATTCTGAAACAGAAACACACCCAAGCTGTTGGAGGAAGATACCCTGTAATTGGAGATAAAAACATTCCCAAAAACCACGGCTACGCCCTACCATATTTTCCCACAATCGGGATTGACTTTCATGAATACCGCTAGAAGTTCCTTCAGCTAAGGGTGTACCTTCTAATTCCAAGGCAAGACCTTGTTCATAGAGGGCATGGCCTACTTCATGGATTGTACTAAATAGGGCTTCGGTAAAGTTATCTTCATAGACACGGGTGGTAATACGAACATCTCCAATGGAAAAGCTGGAGGTGAAGGGGTGGGGTGTTTCGTCTTGTCGCCCTCGTTGAAAGTCAAACCCAAGACGCTCAATCACAGTATGCCCAAACATTAGTTGTTGCTTTTTTGAGTAATTTTGGCAGAGGCAAGAGTCATCTATGGGTGAGGCAGAGGTAAGAGCTTCCACGATAGGTAGTAATTTTTGGCGCAGTTGCTTAAACAAAGGGCGAAGGATAGATACTGTCATGCCTTCGTCTACATAGTCAATCAGAGGATCGGCAATATGTTCGTATGGGAAAAAGCTAGCTAGTTCCCGGCTCAAGTCTAATGTTTTTTCTAGGTAAGGTTGTACTAGGGAGAAATCTTTGACTGACTTAGCTTTCACCCATGCCTCGTAGGCGTTGGCTTGATGCTGACAGAATTTGGCCATGAATTCTGATGGGACTCGGATGGCACGTTCATAGTCTCGACGAGTTACGCGGATGAGGCTAGCTTCAGTAGAGTCGTAGGGTAGACTTTTTTCATAGGAGCGGAGGTCCTCCAGAAGTTGGCCGATGGCGGGGTTAGTGAATTTTTCATGGGCAAATTCTGTGAGGGTGGCTATTTGTCTGCTTCTGGCATAAGTTCCTCCGGTGGGCATGTAGGTGCTTTGATCCCAGCTTAATACTGAAGCGGCGACTTCTAAGTCTCGTATTTGAATGAGACGGTTTTTGAGTTCTAGATATTTTGGCTCACAAAGACTAAGGATTGACATGACAACCAGATAATGTAACTATGAGTAGTTATACTTGATGTTTTGTTTATTAGGTGGTGTTTAAAGTACTGAGTTAATAGTAGAGGGCATCCTGTTTTGTTTTATTTTAGTATAAGCAGGTTTACAGTTCTTGATTCTATATTTACCCCCTGTCCTCAAAGAAAGGAGTTTGAGGGAAGAAGGGTAAAAGTAGAATCATAATATATAAATTTCTTTTCTCTATTTCAGTAAATATTAAGTTTCACGTCTCCCGTGGCTCTTCTCAATTGGTGCAAAGCAATGTGTTTTTTGGGGTTAAATCCCCTTTAAATTTACCTTCTTCCTTCTTTTTAACTCGCCCAGCCAAAAAAACAAGCCCCCTCCCAATCAAGTCGCCTCAGAATCACAGCCCCAGATACACATCAAGTACTTAACAGACATGATCATAAAACCCACCCCAAACAACCAAACAACCAACACACAAACACAAACTCCAACCCCATAAACACCCTTCATGTAGAGAAGTCCCTCAA
>JAJEAQ010000576.1 GCA_022822685.1 Trichodesmium sp. jk18x7bins.61 | reverse complement strand
ATAAAAGCTTGCTCTCCAATCGGTGCGACAATGGTCGGAGCCTTGGATTATGGAAACAGTTGGGTTTTCGTCGGTTATCCAGGAGCCAAACCAGATGATGCAGTAGAAAAACTGGACAAAATTAGTTCATCTAGATACGGCTACCAAGAGGAGATTAAGGTCAAACGTTGGTATTGGAAACCTTTTGAAAAAAAGTTAAAGCTCTTTTGGGATAAGTTTAAGCCTGATTTATTATCCAGAGCAAGCAGTATAGTAAATACACAGAAAAGCGAAAAGTCCGCCACTACAATAACTATCACTGCTACATCTGATACAGATCAAGCTCAATTCACCGTCGACAATGAAGAAATTGGCTTCGGCGATTATCTGACAGGCATCAACGTGGCAGTCTTCGACGAAACCAATGGTATACTTCTATGTTGTACTGCCTTCAACACAGCAGCTCTCCAAAGCAACCAAGATGTCTTTGCTGAGTTGATCGAAAACCAGCCGTCAGGAAGAATAGTCGCCCAAGCAGTCAAAGAGAATGCAGGAACACTGTCATCAAGAGCTCAAGAGCCTTGTGAGTCCCTAGGGGCTTTGTTGATAGGTGCTGTGACGGATAACACATGCTATGCCCTGATCGGTGTTAAAGGAGGTGACTCGGACAGTGCTCAAGAATCCCTTGATACTTCAGAAGTTACAGTGACTTATAATTTAGAAGGAGTAGAAGCAGTGGGGGCAGAGAAGATAGTAACAGTAGAAGCTACCTCCACACCATCAGAGGTCAACGAGGGCGGAAGTTTAGTAAATGGAGATGCAGAAATTACTCTCAACGGAGAGTCCATCTTAGAAACAGAGCCTGGTGATTCGGGCTGGTGTCTGGTAGTCATAGACCCCACAGGCACAGAACCGGTAGTTAAGAGCTCAAATATTTATTATCCTTGGCGAGATGAGCAAGTAAGTGCATTCGTGACAGCGATCGAAGCATCCTTAGAAACGGATCTAGTCGCTATAGCCACCAAAAATTTTACTGCCCCACAGGAAGCTATTGCTCAAATCATCGATGCCTGCAGTGGAATCGGTGCGAGAATGACGGAGCAGCTGACTGAGGGAAGTTGTTGGGTGGTAGTCGGTTATAAAGATGCCCAACCAGGTCAAGCAGTAGAAAACTTGGACAACATCAGTTATTTAGAGGACAACAAACAGGTAGTCAAGGTCAAACATTGGACTCAAGAAATTGTTCCCCTCAGACAGTTACAACGAGAACAAAAGCTCTCAGTTTCTTCTGGTCTAATATACTCCTCGAAAATTGATGGAGATTATGCAATGCTGGGAACTTCCACAGATGGAAAAACTGTTTATATATACCGTTGGCAAAGTGGCAGTTGGACAATAGCAAGCCAAGTTTCTCCCCCATCTGATGATAGCGCAGGATTCGGTGAAGCTTTAGATTTTAGTGTTAGTGACGAATTCGCAATTATCGGCGATAACCTCCGCTGGAGTGTGGTTAACTCTCATATTTACCAATTCACAGATGGTCAGTGTAATTATCTAACAACGCTAAGTGAGGAGTTAGAAGCAGAAGATGACTATGCATACAAAGAAGCTGTAGCGATAAATGACAAACTAGCAATCATCTCAGAGGAATATCACGATTATAGCGAATTTCAGACGATTGATAAGGCCTATATATACTTATTACAAGGTGATCAGTGGCAGAAAGAAGTAGAATTGTCGACGCCGTCAAGCTCCAGTGACCAGTACTACACGAGTAGTTTAGATGGTAATTTCGCAATTGTTGGAATGAACAATACGGTCGATATTTACCAATTACAAGATGATCATTTGACAGTTATCCAGACACTGACAGCCCCCTCAGGTGCTAAAAACTTTGGCCATTCAGTAGCTATTGCTGGAGATTGGCTCATTGTGGGAGCGCCTAGTATTTCTGGACCAGGTCAAGGTAACGCCGTAATTTACCAATTACAAGAAGGGCTGTGGCAGCAATACCAGATACTTGAGTCTATGGGATCATGGGCCTTCGGCCTATCGGTAGGTATCAGCAACGATTTAGCCATTGTGGGAGCATTAGATCCTATTCAGGATAAGGGTAATGGCGCTATTTATGCTTTCCAGTTGTATAATAACCAATGGAATATAACCCAAAAATTCCAACCCAACCCTGAAGACATACCATCGAGAGTTAGTCTCTGGTTGATGAATCTGTCTTTTGATGGCAGCCGGGTGATGGTTGATAGTACAGACCTCTCTTATGCGGATATTATTAAGGTCATATAAAGAAAAATGAAGTCCCATTAATTAACCATAATGTAGAGAGGTTGCATGTAACGTCCCTGTGGGTTCGGAGCAGCAAGGTTTATTGTGCTTGTTCAATGAGACATGATATCAGCGTTTTGCTTACGCACGGGAGTAAGATGCTCCCACTACCAAAAAATTGAAACAGTTAACAGTTAGATCATCTCCGGTTATACCAGTTCAAGCATCTGGCTCGTAGCTAAAGATAGCAGGGGAATACCAGTGCGATCGCGTAGCGTCCCATAGGGAAACATCTGGCTCGCCGCTTACTTTTTGAGAATAGGTAAATTTGAGAGCACTCGCTATAAATCAAAGATTTATAGAAGGAGATTCAAGTGCCGAGCTTGAACTGGCGTACGAGCGCGAGTCATAAGAAATGCTGGCTCCCTTAACCCCAGGAAGAAAAATATAACCAACAAAAAAATCTGATGGTGGGTACTAATTAGAAAGGGTAAAGTCTCCAGTTATACGCTTTTACTTTACGTAGGGACGTTCCATGGAACGTCCCTACATCACATTAATCGTCACTCCCGCTTACCCCATCGTGCATCAAAGATCATAGGTGGGGACTGGGCAGGGGATTCTGTTCAAAAATATAGTGGGAGACAAGGGACCCGCTTCTAGCAGTACTTTTGCCTATTGCCTGTTACCTTCTGGAACTGTTGCCCAGGCCCCAGGGAGTAAACTTTTGAATGCATGACTTTTGAATGCATGACTTTTAAATTGCTTTAGCCCTGTTGATGGGGTAAGCTAAGGGGCAAATACCGTGTAAAGTCTGTATCCGTAGTATTTTGGTCGAGAATCTAATCTGACATGAAGCCAAGCTACTCCACCACCCGCCGTACTGAGCCAAAGCGGGCAATCTGAAATTTTTTGTTCACAGTTTTTCCCACAATGCGCCACAAAGAATGTTTTTGAGCCTCAGTTGCACTCCGAATGAAGGTGGCAAGATGAGAATAGGCTGAATTTGAATCTTTGGGAGATGGAACCACAAGTGTTGCATCTTTACCTAAATTTTCAAATACAACGATTCCATTATTGACATACTCACTCCGGTGCGCGATGGCGACACCGCGGGATTCTTCGCTCTATGGGCATAGAACGAGCGCGGTTTTGACAGAGGTGATGTCCTCCCCCTGTGTTGCTCGCAAACCTATTTTCTGTATCAGGAGGGCTGAATTCCAGTCCCGGTCTACCTCAAGCCCC
>JAJEAQ010000625.1 GCA_022822685.1 Trichodesmium sp. jk18x7bins.61 | reverse complement strand
ACCTCACCAAGGCTGAGAACCGCTATATAATGTTACTTAAGAACTATCAAGAGGATCTCCCCCCCTAGCTTCCCCATTTGAGATTACTGTAGGTATGTTTTTTTGAATTTGGTATAATATTTTTTCCTCTAGAACAATGAAAAATTAAACTTTGTAGTTAACCTAACCAGGCTCTATTTCATTATGACGTCGTATCACAACTACAAACAAAAATTTTTTATACGCAATTAACGAAGATATAAGAGACTGTTTGTAAAGTAAATATTAAGATAGCTAGAGTGTAGAATTCTGGTGGCCGGCGGCGGACAACTAAAATTATTTATTTAAACCTCACCCTTACGGGCGAGGTCTTATATGAGGAGATATCCCCGCCAGGGCCTACCCTACGTAAAAATTTAATCCCAGTTTGACAAACAATCTCTAAAATATGTTCTATGTCAAAAACTGATCCAAAACCAGAAAATTCTTTGTTAAAAGCTTGGCAGAAAAAAAATAGAAGTTGCTAACTGTAGTAAGATTTTTTGCTATTGTCGTAGCTGCCACTATGAATGGGTAGACTCATCTATTGAAGCTAAATGTCCTAGTTGCAATAGTTCTGATGTTGAACATATTTCTTGCTGGCAGTTTCCAGATGATTAACACTAAATCCGGCGATCGCTAGTATTTTGACTAAGGCTACTCAAGCAGAAGGGATAGTTAAGGCATCTTGCCTGAGTTATACCATTTTTAAGAAGTAACCCTATACTAGGAAACTCGAAAAAATCATCAGGAAAGAATAAGCATCTATGAGTCTATCCCACTAATACGATTTTTTGGGGATTTCATTGTTTTTTCATTGGCTTAATATAAGGGTTTGAACAATAGTGGGATAGGTTCATAGAAGGTAGAAACATCAAAGTAGATTTATTCTTCTACCTTTCTTGTTAAAAAAAACCGTTTTCAACCAAAAAATCTGGTGTAATATCATTTAAACCATTGACTGCTGAAGTTTCTGCTAAAGCTAGTGGCAAAACTGAATAATTATTAAACCCTTGACGCAGAAATTTAGCTACATATTTACCGAGAATATCCGCCTCAATATTCACTAAACTACCTGGTTTTAAATGAGACAAATTTGTTTCATGAAAACTGTGAGGAATAACTGCTACCTGAAACCAATTACCATCTCCATCGCAATCAGCTACAGTTAAACTGATACCATTAACCGCTATACTCCCTTTGGGCACAATGTAGGGTGCAATCTGATTTTGCCATCTGTCATTTTTTTTTTGTGGGGCTGTAAATTTCATTTCCCACGCATTGGTAGTCTCAACAGAAGTTTCTAGGCATCCAATTCCATCAATATGACCTGTGACAAAATGGCCTCCTAGTTTACTACCTGCTCGCAATGAAGTCTCCAAATTAACATACCTATCTGATACTTGGCCTAATGTACTACGTTGTAGAGTTTCTGGTGAGACGATCGCAACAAATTCTTGAGCTACAATGTCTGTGACTGTTAGACAAACACCGTCTACAGCTACACTATCACCAATGGCCAAATCCTGCCAAATAACTTTACTACTACTCGATGAAGTCAACGAGACTGAAATTTGGCTTTCTGTCAAAAGCTTAATTTTTCCTAAAGTTTGAACTAATCCTGTAAACACTGTTTTTCTCTGATTAATAAATTAAAGTTTAGTTAAAATTGATGAACAGCAACTCTCATCCTTTGAACAGCAATGGTAGCCTCTATGCTAAAGAGGTAGTGTATCATTTATAAAAGCATTAGTAAAGGTATATGCAATAATCTATAAAGATAAAAAATGTAAAAATAACTCATGTAGGTGAATATCAAGGCATACTAAAATTCAGTTGCTCCTTAGCTATACTCATTAACATCCTACACAGCTTGATAAATATAAATTATAAAATGAGGCGAAGCCGATGATTGAAATGAAAGTAGCTGGAATAGCGTTGGATGCAGCAACACGCAATCCAATTGTATTGTTAAGAGACAGTACAGAGCGACGAGCCTTGCCTATCTATATTGGTCAAGATCAGGCAAAAGCAATTATCAGCGCTCTAGAAAACCATCAGCCACCACGCCCATTGAGTCACGACCTCATGGTCAGCATTTTAGAATCTCTGAATGGGCTTTTGGAAAAAGTGGTAATTCACTCTTTGCACGATAATACTTTCTATGCAGTGCTAATTGTGAAGCAAGGGGAAACTAGAAAAGAAGTTGATGCCCGCCCTAGTGATGCGATCGCTATTGCCCTGCGGACAAATAGCCCGATCTGGGTAATGGAAGAAGTGGTAGCAGATGCTTCAATCCCAGTAGATAGAGATGCAGATGAGGCAGAGAGGCAAGCTTTTAAGGATTTTGTATCGAAACTTCGCCCTGAAGATTTAATTAAACATGGTGGCTCTGGCGCTAGTGAAATGTCCTAAAAGAACTTTGTTTAAGTGTTGATACTTCTCCAGAAGCTCAAACAATAGGCAGGCTAGTGATAGCAACTAGCTTTTCATCTAGCTCCAATATGATCTATTTTTAAGGGACTAAAAGTAAAATCAATAGAGGCCAACTAGAGGTAATAATTGATTTTCAGACCTATCCCCTCAATAAATGACAAATAAAAGCTAGAATTATAACATAGAGTTGCATTACCGCAGGTTTGGCAAAACGAATCTAAATCTCTCAGTTTTTTCCCTAGGCGCAATGCGATATTTGGCATCCGAGGAGAATGCTGTGCAAACAATACGGCAAGCGGTAGATATGGGAGTTAACCATATAGAAACTGCTAGAGGTTATGGTAAAAGTGAAAAGTATCTGGGTGCAGCCATG
>JAJEAQ010000795.1 GCA_022822685.1 Trichodesmium sp. jk18x7bins.61 | reverse complement strand
GCTACAAACTGGCTCGCATTCGTAGGTGTCATGACTCAAATAACGTAGTTCTCAAAGAACTTAACCAGGTCAACTAGCGAGCTTTATAAACTCCCATTATAATCCATAGGACGGACTATAACGGTGAGTTGTTAACACTATCGAGAAGAGTAAAATTAACATCAAGCTCATCATCCCAATTAGATGATCAAAGTCTTCGCTCTCTCTTGGTAACTGAATCGTTAATTTCTTAAAAATCAACAGATATGCCAGCCACCCAAGGGCGATAGTTACCAGTGGTTTGATGATATTTTTGAGGCTGTAAACTTGGTAATAAACAGCATTAGCCACAATCAATCCACCCAGCAAGATTGCCATCGCCAACCAAAAACCAAGCTGTATTTTTCTTTTTGCTCCCCCCTTCTGGTGAGGCAGAAAGATGAATTTAGCAAAAGAAATTGCTGTTCCCAGTGCAGCAATATTCATGGCAATAACCTGCCAAGGTAATAGATTCTTAGCCGTTAACACCTTAGCCTCAAACCCAGATAGGAGAGGAAAACCCGAGATAGAGAAGCTAGCTATAACTAAAGTCACCCAGATTGGCGTATCAATGGGCTGATGCTGCAATTCTTTAAAGTTACGGCTGGGTAAAACACCAGCGATTAAAAACAGAGCAGATTTAACTAGGCCGTGGGTTAAAGCATAAAAACCACCTACCACTGGCGCAGCGAGAACAAAACCTAACTGAGAAATAGTGTGAAACGCCAGCATCCGCTTAGTATCTTTTTCAAATACGGCATAGCCTACACCTAAAAGCGCTGTACTCACTCCAAAAAAACGAATAATCGGATCGATTTCCTCTAACATTAGAGCACAACGCACTAAGGGAAATACTCCGGCTTTGATGACAACTCCCGATAACATGGCTGAAACTGGGCTTTCTGATTCGGAGTGGGTTAAGGGCAACCACAAGCCTGAGACGAAGATACCCCCTTTGACTAATAATCCCAGAAAAATTAGAGCGATCGCTTCTGAGGGAGAGCCGCGCAAACCAGTAAAATTAAATGAATGATGTGTTTGATATACCTGTACCGCCCCCACCAGATAAAACAACATTGCTGTATTACTAACAAATAGATAGCGCAACCCTACCCAAATCGCTCTATCTGTACGAGGATAGGCAATTAGAAGAAATGCAGCAATACTGATTACCTCTAAGGCTACATACAAACTAATAAAATCGGCACAGATAAAAGTGGCATTCACACTACCATGCAGAATTATAGTTTGCATATAGAAAAAAGCACTTTTCTGACTTTGCCAGCAGTAAAAAATCACTGCGACTGTTACTAGAGCATTAGTGATGATAAAAAAGCCACTCAGTTGATCGATGGTTAAACTCACACCAAAATTATCTAGTAACTGTATATTTAAGGGGGATGCCTTGGAAAATATCAGCAAGGCATAGTCAGCCGAAACTAATGCTATTCCCAGTGCTAGAAAGCGATCTAGTTGCGGTAGTAGATAGGTGATAAAACCAATAAAAAATGGTAATGCCATCCAAGCGAGCGTAATATTGGTCATGGCAAATTATTCTCTTTGATTGCCTTAGTTTCGAGAGTAGGATTATCCTTGGCTAATTTCATTACACCTACTAGCATCAAAGCTTGAATTGAAAAGCCGATGACAATCGCAGTTAATATCACTGCTTGAGGGACAGGATCGGAATAGGCAACATTATTGGCTTTAGCTGCAATTGGTGTAAATAAACCACCTCGTGATGCTACTAGCACATAATAGGCAATAACTCCCGTACTCATAATATCCATTGAGATAATTTTCATTACCAGATTTTTCTTAAAGATGATGCCAAAAAATCCACATAATATAGTGGCAAATATACAAGCTTCTAACATATAAATTAACTGATTAATTGCTATTTTCAGGCGATTATTTTACACCTAACACTAACGATATTAAGTTATTTTTAACATGATTTGAGTGAACTGGTATCAAAAATTACTCTTGCTTCTGTTCTGGTAGGTTTAAATGGCCACTTGGCTGTAAAAATTTTATGGCAGAAGAGAAAAGAGTATGGGGATTAAAGTCGTTTTTCCCTTGGGCTTATGAGGTAAAGAAGTTTCCCAACTCCTAAAAGTTTTTAGGGGAGTGGAAAAATTTAGTTTCCTTCTTCGTTGGAGTTGAAGTAGCTAAGTTATTCAAGTATTTTTGGCCTTTTTCATCTAGCCGTTTTTTTATCAAAAATAGGTATTAATTTAAGGTAGAAAATTTGTATCCCTAGAAGTCAAGACAAAAGGTAGTAAGAAAATAGAAAAATAAATAATGACGTCTTTATAGTTATTTCTAGTATTTAAGGAATGCTTAAAGGGTCATTTTTTATCTTTGCATGATACCCCACATACGCACCTTGAGGCTTGTCAATTTTGCCAAAATCAGCTTAGTGATGAATAAACAGAACTTATGCATTTTGTGGTTGTTAACTCTATATTTTGTGTTCCACTATAGTTTTAATTTCATATATATAGTGTTGTGTTTTTGCGTAATTTCTGATCAATCAAAGGTATGCGTAGATTGGAGGCCTGAAAGTCTTACTGTATGTTTTCGGAAGCAAATTTGATCTGAATACACTTTTCAGGAATCACAACTTAAATTGTATAGGGAGAAATCGCTGCTCAAATCGAGGGAGTTGCAGGTGTTCAACTTTTGCACAGAAAATATTCCCATGATTCACACTCACTACATACCAGAGAGTAATCAGATAATACTGTTGAAGCAAAAATAAAGAAAGCGATAGAACTCTATGAGGGTAGGCGATCGCTCAATGCTCAAGAAAAAATTACAGTGGTAAGAATGAGATATATACAGAAATTACTTAACATAACGTATTTGCCTCATTAAGCCCTACAAACCCTATTTTATCGCCCCAACCCTCCTTTAAAAGCTTATAAAAAAATTTTTGTTTGTAGTGGCAATGCGACGCCATGAGAAATATAGCCTGGTTAAGGCAACAACAGTGTATTTGAGATACCCCTCAACTAACCAAAACTACGATGATCTTTAACAGCAACCGTATTGCGTTCTATGCTTCTGATGTGCAAACTATATTCTACAATAACTAATATGAAGTAGATAGTCGCCTGGATATATTATGTGGATTTTCTTAGATATTGATGGGGTATTAGTACCAGAAAAAAAATTCTAGCAACCTGTATTGCAGAAAGATATTCTAACATTTGATCCAGTTTGTCTCAATGAATTTGAGAATGTACTACGTCATTATCCCAGAGCCAAAATAGTCAGATCCTCATCGTGGCGAGAAATGTATTCTATTGAGACAATTTCGAGTTTATTCTCACCAGATATTGCTGTGGGTGTTGTAGGCGCAACTCCGTGTTTAAACCCCATAACTATTGAAACACATAAACATATTCGACATCAAGCAGTTTGAGAATTTCTCCAGCAAAACCATCAGGAAAAACCACAGTGGGTAGCTATTGATGACATGGCCGAATTCTACGCACCAGGTAGCCCAGTTGTAGTTACTGATGCCTATCACGGTTTTGATCGCAACTCAGTTCAAATACTCGATCGCTATCTCGCTGCATTTAGTGAGGAAATAACAGACGACAAAAACATTGAGAAATAGTTAGAATGCAAACTAACCAACAACTTACCCTAGCAAAAATGGGATGTGGTACATGGGCATGGGGCAACCGTCTCCTCTGGGGATATAACGAAACAATGGATCAAGAATTGCAAAAAGTCTTCAACCTCTGTGTTGCTAACGGCGTTACTTTATTTGATACAGGTGATTCCTGCGGTACAGGTAGATTAAATGGACGCAGCGAAATGCTATTGGGGCAATTTTTCCTGGCTTATACTGGTACAAACCAAAACAATATTTGCATTGCTACCCAACTTGCTGCTAATCCCTGGAGAGGACGCGTCAATCAATGATTTCAGCTTGTGCCGCCTCCGCCCAACGCCTCGGGAAAAATGTCGATCTAGTGCAGATCATTGGTCTACAACTAACTATTTTCCCTGGCAAGAGTGGGGCTTATTGGATGCAGATTTGTATCAACAAGACAAAGTCAAAGGAGTAGGGCTATCAAATTACGGACCAAAACGACTACAGCAAGTGTATAAAAGATTTAGCGATCGCGGCATTCCTATCACCACTTTACAAGTTCAATATTCCCTATTATCAACCTATCCCGTCACCGAACTCTGCCTCAAAGAAATCTGTGATGAATTAGGAATTAAACTAATTGCATACAGTCCTTTAGCATTAGGAATATTAACAGGAAAATATTCATAAAACCAGTCTTTTCCTCAAGGTATTCGAGGTATTTTATTCAAGCAGATATTACCCGGAGTCCGCCCACTATTATTATGTTTGGCTGCTGTAGCAAAATCAAAAAATAAAACCATGTCACAAGTAGCAATTAACTGGTGTATTTGTCAAGGTACTATTCCAATTCCAGGAGCCAAAAATCAAGCACAGGCAGAACAAAATATCGGTGCTATTGGTTGGCAATTAGACTCTGGTGAAGTTGCATAACTTGATAGAGCTGCTGTTAGTACAGATCAGAAAATGGTGCAAAATATTTTTCAGACCAGAGCCAAAAATGTGATGATTTCAAATTAATTATGTTAGTATTTGCTAAAATATAACATATCTATCAATATATAACATCTAATTTATCATCTAATCAGGAGTAAAATATGGGTTGAATTAGTGACATACTGGGGAATACTTCTGAACTAAATGTTGATTCTAAAAAACTAGATCAACTCATGACATTTTGGTAGATAGAGAACAAATTGAAAGGGCTGATCAGATTATTCGTGATCTTTTTGTGTTTACAAATAAGCGTTTAATTATGGTAGACAAACAGGGAATGACAGGGCATAAAATTGAGCTTCTCTCTATTCCCTACTCAAAAATTACCAAATTTTCTAAAGAAAGTGCAGGGCATTTTGACCTTGATGCAGAGTTAAAAATTTGGATTGGTGGTGAATCAGAACCAATTTGCCATGAATTTAATCCCTCTGTGAATATTAATGAAGTATATGCTGTTCTGAGTAAATATGTTCTCAAATGATTTTGGCCTGTAGATAGGGCGATCATCACAAATCCGGCGATCGCTAGTGGTTTGTCAAGATGCAATTTTTGGGTAGTGGGAGCATCTTGCTCCCTTTGTCTGCTGTTAGCACGCTATAACTTGATTTTTGGCGCCGCATCGCAACTACAAACTATGAGTAATTGTCCTGAGCCTAATCTTACATATCCGATGGCTAATCAAACAAGATTAATATACTTAAAAAAACATTATTAAAAATCCCAATATTATTGTTGGAGACTACTATTTATTATGATGATTTTGAGAACCAAGAGCATTTTGAGCGCAATGTTCTCTATCATTTTGATTTTATTGGAGATAAATTAATTATTGGTAAATTCTGCTCTATTGCCTCTGATGCCAAATTTATTATGAATGGAGGAAATCATCATACTGATTGGTTGACAAATTATCCATTTCCTGTATTTGGAGAAGGCTGGGAAAAGGCGATGCCTGATGATTGGCCAAACAAAGGAGATACTATCATTGCTAATGATGTTTGGATTGGTTATGGGGCAGTTATTATGCCTGATATTCAAGTAGGAGATGGGGCAATCATTGCGACAAATTCTGTGGTGACAAAAAATGTTGCTCCATACAGTATCGTTGGGGGAAATCCTGCTCAGGAAATTCGGAAAAGATTTGAGCAAGTGATTATAAAAGAATTGTTATAAATTAAATGGTGGAATTGGGAAATTGAGAAAATCACTCGTAATTTGAAGGCGATTTGTGATTCAGATATTAATGCTTTAAAGCAAGCTGTTTGAGTTTGATTTCATGTGATATAATAATCTAGTTTTTCGAACAGAAAAAATTAAAAATATCCTCCTAACTCTATCTATGTCTTCTGATGCTTCTATCTCAACTACTTCCAGCTCTACATCACAAGTAAATAATAACTTACAAGTTAGATTCAAAACAGAAGAAGGAAAATTGTTGTTACTTTTACCACCAGAATCTAATCATGGTGAGATAGAAAGTCCAACTGCTATTACTTGGACAGACATTTGGCAACAGTTAAAGCAACGCCTCAAAGCAGGAGAAAGATTTTGGCAACCAAAAACAGAGGTACAGTTAATCGCTTTTGACCGTTTACTAGACACTCGACAACTGCAAGAAATAGCTCAAGCCCTGTTAGAAGTTGAACTACAACTAACAACAGTCAAAACTTCACGTCGCCAAACTGCTGTTGCCACTGTTACAGTTGGTTATTCTGTAGAACAAAAATTAGACATTACTACCCTAAATCAACCCCCCACTGAAAAAGTTAAACCCATGTCTGAACCTCTGTATTTACAGATGACCATTCGTTCAGGGGTAGAAATTCGACATCCTGGCACAGTAGTAATTTTAGGAGATTTGAATCCTGGTGGCTCCATAATTGCAGATGGAGATATTCTAGTATGGGGTCGTTTACGGGGATTAGTCCATGCTGGGGCTCAAGGAAATTCTAAGAGTCTAATTATCACCTTACAGATGGAACCAACTCTGATTAGAATAGCAGAGCAAGTTGCTAGAGGGCCAGAAAAACCACCCGCTCAATTTTATCCTGAAGTTGCTTATATTACAGAGCAAGGCATTCGTATTAGTAAAGTTGTAGATTTTACTAAAATGTCTCGGTAAATAGAAGTAGCTACATTTGACATCCTCTCCAGCCCTACGGCATGGAGATTCCCAGGCAACCTAATAAAACCCCGCCGGGGCGGGCGGGGTTTTAATCGTCTAGATTAAACAAAGACAATTGAATAGGCTTCTGATGGGTTGACGTTTGAGCCAGTCGCGCTCCCTGAAACATCGGATGCTGCTACCTTTGCGGTAGTCTTAGGCTGTCCTCCGCGTCCGTTTGAGCCTGTCGCGCGACCTGAAAATTTCTCCTTTTGCCCCCCGGCGACTAATATATTTCTGGCTGCATTTTCGTCTCTATCATGCTTATAACCGCACTTTAAACACTCCCATTCTCTGATAGATAGGGCTAACTTTCCCCCACGGAATTCGCAAGTAGAACAAGTCTCAGATGTAGGCTCCCATCTATTTATGACTCGAAAATCACGACCATATTTTTCAGATTTATCGGACTTCGCCCTTACGGGCGGGGTTTTAATAAAGTCCGAAACTGTCGCCTGCCTAAATCGCTGATTGCTCTGGAAAGTTTCCGATTTTTTATCATGCCTGACACATTCAAATCTTCTAGAGCTATTACTTGATTTTCGTAAATAATTCTAGTTGATAACTTGTGCAAGAAATCTGAGGGAGTATCTTTAGTATGTCAAGATTGAATAGTCAAATAGTAGGATGGGCAAATATTGAGTGATAAAATTCTGTTTTCCTATACGCATAGCTCCGCTGAACGCTTTGCTACGCACATGAAACACGATAGAACTCCGTTCTGCTGCACCAACACCAAGCCTCGATAAATTAAGGGTTTTTTGCTCACCTTACATATACCTATTTTTCAGTCTTACTGCCTCAAGTTTTGTAGCCAAATGAAGACTCAAATTTTACTTACATCATTTGATATATGGAAACCGCACCACAAGACTAATTCTTCTGACGATCTACTTAGTCATATATCTACTCAAAAATTAACTAATTATCCTTGGAGTTTGATCAGAAAATTACCTGTTAATTCACAACTAGCTCCACAAATAGTTATTTCTAAAATAGTAGAGATTCAACCAGATGTGATCGTTTGCTGTGGCATGGCGGAAAAACGAGAAATTTTCACTGTAGAATCTCAAGCCAATTCTGGAGAAGAGGTGATGAAAACTGCTGTTGATTTACCAGAATTACTGAGAGGTTTAGATGTAACTGAGGTTAGTCACGATGCGGGAAAGTTTGTCTGTGAGGATTTGTATTATTCGGTTTTAAAATATCTTGATGATGCTAGGCTCAAAAGCAAGTGTATTTTTGTTCATGTACCTATACTAACAGAAACTAATACAGATGGAATTGTAGTAGATTTTATCAAACTTTTGTTAAACATATCTTGAATTAATTAACAAAAATTAGTGCGATGGGGTAGAAAAGAATTTATAACAATAATATCATGTTCGGCTAGTTCCTATCTTTCAAAAGGGGGCTAGGGGGGTAGAAAGGGGAAAAGGGGGATCAAACAGAGATTTAGCTGAATCGAAGTTTTTTATAACTACAGGGCTTACGCCAAAGCACTATATAGTAATTTAAAACTATTGCAAAACACTATATATAGCGCTTACTATCCCAAAATGCGTAAGTCCTGAACTAATTATCTGAACATGATATAAAAGGCGATCGCTTCTTCTCTGTACATGAGGTACACTTCTTGATTTGATGAACGCAGCATTTAAAAAAACTGGTTGACAAACTGTATTTTTTATAACTAATTATCTGAACATGATATTAGTCAATTTCCTGGCCAAGTTTTACCACAAGAGGGCTAGACCAAAAAAATCTGGAGACTAGACTTGACATTATTTGCTAGGCTTGCTAATATTCCTTATAAGACAGCATGAACATTAGATTCTGTCTTTTATATGGGCTGCTGTCTCATCAGTCGGATATTTTTACACCTATAAAAATATACGATTGATGAGACATTAGTTCAATTTAGTACAACTTAAAATATGTGTACTTAATTGGAGCAATACTTATTTTATGAAATTTCTTACAGAAAAATCTTCCAATATTATTATTAGTGAGCTGGGAGTAAACTTAATTTTTTTACCCCTGACTCCTTTTTTTGGGATAGTTTTTATCAAGGGATGGAAGTTTTTTGAGTAATGCAATATTTAAAGATAGACACCTGATGTTCTGATGCTGTTGTGTAAAATTCAACAAAATCAGAATAGCATGAAAAAAAAAGCCCTATCTATATATTGGGATTATCAAAACGTTCGTGTGAATCGTAGTAACCCTAATTTAGCTCAAGATGTTCTCAGTTTTGCTAAGTCACTAGGTCGTTTAGTTTTGCAAAGAGTATATGCTAATTGGCGACAAGAGAAACAAGATCGGGAACACGATTTATACAAATTGGGTTATGACTGTATCGACATTCCTACAACTGCAAAACAGAGTGTTGATCAAAAATTAATAGTTGACTGTGAAAAAGGACTTAATTTGACTGGAGGTAGTAATATATTAATTCTAATTAGCGGAGATAAAGACTTCATCAAGATTGTTCAGAAATGGAAAACTAAAGGTAAAAAAGTTATAATTTTTGCTGGCTCAAAAAATTATAGCAAAAAATTAATTGACCAGGCCGATGAATACTACTTTATAGACAAAGAACTACCAAATATTAGTAGTCAAAATAAACTGGTAAATCTGGCCTAGCATAATTTAGCATTTGCTACTACGGAATTTTATTGGAGTAGACTGAAAAAAAACTAAATAAAATTCCGGATCATCTTTAAAATAGATTGATTTAGGCAGTTAGAAATATTACTGTTGAGTATAGTATTTACAGGTACTTCCTGAAATTAGATAACAAATTATCAAGAAAGATAGAATTTGCATAATTTGAATGTTTGAAAAAGCAAAAAAAAATGATAGAGATACCTGAATTCAAAAACCAAGAACTTCGACAACAAGCCCTAACCCATCGTTCCTATATCAACGAAAATCCAGCAAAAGGAGATAACGAAAGCCTGGAATTTCTTGGTGATGCTGTGTTAGGTTTCCTTGTAGGGGAGCTAATCTATAAACGTTACAAAGAAAAGTATCATTTCACACCAAGAGAACTCACCAGACTTCGTTCTGCTTTAGTGAATGAAGAACAACTTGCTAAATTGGCAACTCAACTTGGTATAGGACAATTAATGCGCCTTGGTAGAGGTGCAGAAAAAGATAACGGTCGTCAAAGCCCTGCTTTACTTAGTGACACCTTTGAAGCCATCATTGGAGCCTATTTTCTTGACTCAGGAATTGTTCCACTACGAGCCTTCATTAAAAAACTATTTATACCAGTTGCAGATGATATAGCTTTTCCAGGTACAAAGAATAATCCACAACGATTTAATTTAGTAGATTTTAAAAGTCTCTTTCAAGAGTGGGCATTATTCAAATTTAGAGAAAATCCTCAATATGAATCTTATGAATCTAACGATGGAAAAGACTCAGACAATGTCAAAAAATTCACGGCTGTAGTTAGAGTCAAGGGAAAATTGTATGGCGTGGGTGAAGGAAAACGTAAACAAAAGGCTGAAAAACGTGCAGCGGAAAAAGCTTTAAAAGAAGTAGGATTAATTTGAAGCACCGAAGGCACAACGCAGATTTTTTCCCAGATTTACAGATAATCAAGAATACCGAAATTACTGCTCGATCGCTTTGAATACCAAATTCAAAAAATACGTACGGGAGCAAGATGCTCCCACTACTGACTACTTTCAGTTATGATGAGTATAACAAAATCAGATGAAAATGATATAACTTTTGACTTATATGAAATCCTGTTCGGACATTGCAAATAGAGTCGGTTAGAGCCACAGCAGGATTCTATATTACGTATATTTTTGTTGGGTTACCCTAACGGGAAGCAAGCTACGCGCTTCGCTTAACCCAACCTACACCTATTTGCATCTATATATTATATATTGTATAAACGGATTCTATATTATACCAATTACTAAAAACTTTGATGTACGAGTTTTTTATTTCCAAATACTATATATAGTCGCCAATCCCCGATATTTGGTAATTTGGTGATTTTACTGCTTATTTTTTGCCCCTAGCAAGCATAGCATTATTTTTGATAATTGGTATTACTATGACCGATCGCCCACGTACTCGCCAAGAATTACATGATCGCATCCGCGAAATAGGAAAGGAACAATTTATCCTCGAAGAAATGATTCGCTATGGCTTCTGGCCGGAAGCTGGTGAAATACCTGAAGATCCTGCTGATGAAATTCGCCGTCGTGGGGAACTCGAAAACCAACTGCGACAACTAGGGCAAGAAAATGCCCGCCTTCACAACGAAGAAAAACTGCGCAAAGAAGCCTAGAAAAAACGGCTCGCTGAGTCACGGCGTAAACAACAAGAAACTAAACAACGCCGAGAAAGAGAAAAGCTCGAACGTGCTGAGGTATGGCAAAAACGGAAAGAAAATGAAATTATTTATTTAGGGGAAGAGGTATCGGGCGGACTAAATTATACTCAGAGCAATACCACTCGCCTCCAAAGCTACAACCTTCCTATCCTTAATAAGGCCCAAGAAATAGCTACTGCCATGAATATTACCCAGGGAGAACTTCGGTTTTTCGCATTTTATCGGCCTACCTCGACAGTTTCTCACTACATCCGTTTCAAAATTCCGAAAAAAATTGGAGGCGATCGCCAAGTATCTGCTCCTATGCCTCGCCTCAAAACCGCCCCAACCTGGATACTTGATTGCATTCTCTGCAACATTCCACTACATGAAGCGGCTCACGGTTTTCGCCCTCAACGTTCCATAGTCGCAAATGCTCAACCCCATGTCGGTGCTGATGTCATTATTAATTTTGACCTAAAAAACTTTTTCCCTTCGATTTCTTATAAGCGAGTCAAAGGATTATTTTCTTCATTTGGCTATTCTGAAACTGCTGCTACTATCTTTGCTTTACTATGCACTGAAGCAGATGTGGAAGAGGTAGAGTTAGATGGGCAAACTTATTATGTAGCAATGAGCGATCGCCACCTACCCCAAGGCTCCCCTGCTAGCCAGGCAATTACTAATATTATGTGTCGTCGCTTAGATAAACGTCTGAGTGCAATGGCAGCAGAGCTTGGTTTTGTCTACACTCGCTATGCTGATGATTTTACTTTTTCTGCTTCTGAAGATAGTTGGCGTCACATTTGCAATGTTTTCCGACGCACTGAGTCTATTGTCAACCATATGGGAAAAAACTTGTTGTTGAAGTCAAAAGTTTTGTAGGCACATCAAAATTGCAGGATTTAAAAGAAGCTCTTAGTCAATATGATATCTATTGCTACCTTTTAGATATAACTGCACCAGAACGTAAATTTTATCTTGCCATTAGCATTATTACTTACAAAAATTTTTTGACTCAAGATGTGATTCAATTAATTATCAATAGACATCAACTTCTTTTAATTATTGTAGATACTGAATTAGAGGAAATAAAACAATGGATAAATTAGCTGAATATCCCAAAATCGTTAAACAAATTTTAACGGAATATCTCGAACTATACAAAAAAAACAGATAATAATATCGAAAATTTTCTGATTATTGATAAATCAAATACTCACTATATTTGGATTAATTTAGGATTGCAAAACGGAGAAAGAATCACAGGTATGACCGTTTATATCCGGCTTCGAGATGGAAAATTATGGATTGAGGAAGATTGGACAGAAGATGGAATTGCCACGGATTTTGTAGCTGCAGGAATTCCTAAAGAAGATATTGTTTTAGCTTTTCATGAACCCACAATGCGACAATATATAGACTTTGCTACAGTCTAATCTAATGCCAAAATGTCATTTCCTCTGTTACCAAATTTTTCTTATTCTATCAGTCGCTTTTTTCCATAAGCGTCTGACTGAAGCTTATTATTGCCAAAATAATAAGCCTATATGTTTTTCGACTTTCTGATTTTTTTCATCGTAGAAGCTTGATTCGCTAACCTAATTAATTTATAAGGAGACGTCCTACTACTAACAGGAATTCGAGAAATACGGAACTGATTTTTTAGATAATTGACTTTCAAGAAATTATCATCATAAACAAATCCAGTCAAATGATACTGAGGTAATTTCCGCTCCACCCTTTTATTAATCGCACCGTAGGGATAAGCAATATGAGCCGCGACAATTTTATTCCTATCTAAATCATTAGTACATTTCCTCAAGGCTAACTTGGCAAAATAGAGTTCTACATCTAACTCTTTTGAGCCAAGCTTAGTCAAATTTTTATGAGTAAATCCGTGGGATTGAATATCATAAAAATCATTTTCAGCTCCTTCTCTTAAATCCTGGCAACTTAGATGCGGTAAATCCTTCCCATTATCAACTCCTAAAGTTTTAGGATTAATAAACAAGACAAATTTTACCTTCTCACCATATTTTTCCTCCATAGCTTCTAGGATCGGCATTCCATTTGTATGTACTCCCTTATAGCCATCATCAAAAGTCAACATCACAGGTTTTTGACTTATATGTTCAGTTGGTATAGACTGAGATTTATCAATAAAATATACAAACAAATCTTGAGAAGATAAAAACCAGTAATTTTTCTGCACTAAGTAGTCTACAAACTTTTCTAAATCCTGCTTAGTATAATCCATATCAGATATACGTCGATATGGAGGCAAATCAGCTTTATTCTGTAAATCAATAATGTCATGGAAGCCAAAAATCGGAATTCTGACACTCGGAGATTTTACAGTTGCAGCAGTCAAACCTAAACTGACTATAAAAATTAGTGAAAGGTATACCAATTTACTTACCCATCTCGGTATAAATTTAATAAAAAATGAATCTTTGTACAACCTGATAATATTTAAATTTAATCTCTCATAGAGAGATAATAGGGGTTTAGCTACTTTTTTGTTGAGTAGCTCAATTGAATATTTAATCCATTTTTGTTTAATCATATTCTCCT
>JAJEAQ010000281.1 GCA_022822685.1 Trichodesmium sp. jk18x7bins.61 | reverse complement strand
GAGGAACTGAAGACAAGGAGAATCTGAGCCATTTGCACAGAGGGTGTCATATTCATGTAGGGAAGCTAATAGGGTTTTAGCTAAAGCTACATCAGAAAGCGCAGACTGGGGGAGCCTACAGGTACATTCAAAACCCAGAATTGTTTAGCTGTTTGTAAGGCTTGAGCCGTGTGATGGGAAACTGTCACGTACGGTTCAAAGGGGAGGGGAGAGGAGTAATCCTTATTCATGTGGCGAGGTGCCTCAACCTTACCCGATAACTCATATCGTCACTTTTGCGCAGATTTATTACTACCAATAAAATTACTAATCCTGTTATTGTTAATAGCTCTGAAAAAGATGCTGATTGCCGAAATAATGAAACCCAGAATAAACTACTGATACATCCTAAACGAGCTGACCATTGTCTGTTTTTTTATGTTGTTTTGGAAATAATTTTTTGGCGATAGCTAATATTATTAATCCTGTAATTCCTGAACTTAATACAATAGGGGGAGAATAAACCAAAACTCCCCAACTAACATTCGTGACACCACCTCCTTTAGCAATCAAATATCTACCCACCACTAGAAAAATTAATCCCACCAATTGTAAAGCAGGAATCTCTGGAAATAACACTTTCGCTGTTAAAACTGGGAAAATTCCTCTAGCTATTTCTGCTAAAACTGTGGCGATCGCGACTGGTTTTGGTGCATGGATGAATGCTCCTGCGACACTGGCATTACCTGTGCCTACTTTTGTTAGGTCAATATTTGCGAGAGTTTTAACTATTAAACGAGTCATGGGGAGAGCACCAAGACAGAAGCAGACAGTTAGAAATAATGCACCAATAAATGCGGACATAATTTGTTCTCTAGTTATAAAATCCTGACAATAAAAAAATTATTAATGTAGGTTGGGTTGAGGTACGTTGAGCATGGAGCCGACCTGAACGCGGAGCGTCTCTGAAAGAGAAAACCCAACATTTACAAATAAAAAGGTAGTCGTCTGTCTATTTAAAAGCGTATTCCATGTAAATGTGGTACATTTATTGTTAGTAGTTCAGCGTCCAAAAAATTCAACCTGGTTCGTTCTTTACTTGATTTATTTAATACTTAAGCACTTCAAAAACTATTTTACAAACTGCTACTACTGTACTTCATAAACCACCGAATATGTTGTATATCAAATCCGGTGATGACGCATGTACTTTTTCCAAATCCTCTATAACCCTCTTGCATGCCTTGCCCTCGTAATAAAGCTCCTATCTAAACCCAGTTTAGCATTATAGCAGTTTTCACAAAGGTAGGCTACAGAAACACGTAAAAATTGAGGTGTCATATTATGTCCGTTAGAATAGTGATACAAATTATAGTTTTAATAGCGCTAAAGCGCAACTACGAACAAAAAATTTCTTATACGCAATTAAAACGAATAAAATGACTATCAGCACTAATCCTCCAGAGCTTAAAATATCCCTACCAGATCATACTCAACTACCAGAATCAGACGGTACTTTTGTAAAAAATTTTCAGGAGCATCCTCAAAGCATTTTATTAACAGATTCCATTCAACCTGTACTCGAAAATATTCATCCAGATCAACAATATTGTATTGGCCAAGATCGGGTATTTATTGGCGGATTGCAAAACCTTTAGAACGAGGTGCTGTATCTCCAGATTGGTATTATGTCCCCAATGTACCACCTACATTAAATGGTGAGTTTCGTCGTTCTTATGTGTTGTGGCAAGAGTTGATTCCACCGTTAATTGTCTTAGAATTTGTCTCCGGAGATGGCTCGGAAGAACGAGACAATACATCTCTAATTCTAGGGGAAAATCAATTAACACAAAAACCAGGTAAATTCTGGGTTTATGAACAAATAATTAGACCAGCCTTTTATGGGATTTATGAAGTCAAACGGCCGGGTGTAGAAGTATATACTTTAGTAGGAGGTAAGTATCAATTAATAGAGGCAAATGAGCGAGGTCATTATCCAATTCCACCATTAGGAGTGGAGTTAGGAATTTGGCCTGGTAGTTTTCAAAATGTGGAACTGCCTTGGTTACGTTGGTGGGATCGTGAAGGAAACTTATTAACAACCAGTTCAGAAAGGTTGCAAACATCAGAATTATTATTGGCACAAGAACGCCAAAGAGCTGAACAAGAACGCCAAAGAGCTGAAAGATTAGCAGAAAAATTAAGAGCCATGGGGATTTCTCCAGAAGATTAGATATTTCTGAATTTGTTTGTAGCTTAGTAGTAGGGTGGGCAAGTATCAATTACCATTGATATCAAAAATTGGACATTTGCCCACCCTATATCATGTCTCATTGAACAACCATAATAAACCTTGCTTCTGAGAACCCGCAGGGAGGTTGCATGCAACCTCCCTATATTATGCTTAATGAATGTGACTTGATATTAATCTATTTTCTCAAAAAGAATGTCACAAATAATTTCGGGTCTATTCTATGAAATAATTGCCTAAAGTAATTATCAGTTAAAGCTTTCAAGTAAATCAAATAATACTTTTAACTTTTGACTTAGGAAGATGATAACTAAAACCCTCCCTCTCGTTAAAGACTCAAAACGTTTAGAAAATCACTTGCCAGAAATTCCTCAGACTCCAGGAGTTTATTTGATGCGCGATGGGAGCGATCGCATCCTTTATATTGGCAAATCTAAAAAGCTGAGAAACCGAGTTCGTTCCTATTTTCGAGACCAGAAAAAACACAGTCATCGGATCAGCTTAATGGTACAACAAGTGGTAGAAATTGAATTTATTATCACAGATACTGAAGCGGAAGCTTTGGCATTAGAAGCTAATCTGGTTAAGCAACATCAACCATATTTTAATGTCTTACTTAAGGATGATAAAAAATACCCCTATCTTTGCATTACTTGGTCAGAAGATTATCCCAGAATTTTTATTACTAGAAAGCGAAGAATAGGTAATCGAAAAGACCGTTATTATGGTCCTTATGTTGATACAAACTTGCTGGGAAATACTCTACATTTAGTTAAGCGAATTTTTCCCTTACGTCAACGACAAAAACCTTTGTTTAAAGACCGCCCTTGTTTAAATTATGATATTGGTCGATGTCCGGGAGTTTGCCAAGCATTAATTACTCCAGCAGAATATCAGAAAATTGTGCAAAAAGTAGCAATGATTTTTCAAGGTAGATCCGGAGAATTAATTGATATTTTGACTACTCAAATGGAACAAGAAGCACAGCTACTAAATTTTGAAAAAGCGGCAACTATTCGCGACCAAATTCGGGGGTTAAATTCTCTGAATGCTGACCAAAAAGTGTCTTTGCCAGATGACAGAGTTTCCAGAGATGCGATCGCTTTAGCCGAAAATAATCGGTTTGCTTGTGTTCAATTATTTCAAATTCGGGGGGGAAAGTTGGTCGGTAGATTAGGATTTATTGCGGAAACTCCTAATTTGGCAATGGCAGAAACTGGGGAGTTAGGAGCAATTTTACAAATGGTTTTAGAGTCTCATTATCAAACTGTAGAATCTGTAGAGATTCCAGCAGAAATTATAGTGCAATATGAATTACCAGAAAGTGAAATACTGACAAATTGGTTAACAGAAAGGAAAGGTAAAAAAGTTGAAATTTTCGTGCCTCAACGACAAGGAAAAGCAGAATTAGTAGAAATGGTGAAAAAGAATGCCGAATATGAATTGGCACGGTTGGTAAAAATGAGCGATCGCAATACTGCAGCTATGGCAGATTTAGCAGAAATATTGGATTTGCCAGAGCTACCTCACCGGATTGAAGGTTATGATATTTCTCACATTCAAGGTTCAGATGCAGTGGCATCGCGGGTGGTATTTATTAACGGTTTGTCAGCTAAACAACATTACCGGCACTATAAAATTAAAAATCCAGAAGTACAAGCTGGTCATTCTGACGATTTTGCCAGTATGGCAGAGGTGATTGGGCGACGGTTTCGCGATTATGACAAACAACCAACTCTAGAGAAACCAGATTTAGTGGTGATTGACGGCGGGAAAGGGCAACTTTCAGCAGTAGTGGCAGTGATGGAAGAAATGAATTTATTAGAAGAGGTGCGGGTGCTGAGTTTGGCAAAGCAACGGGAGGAGATTTTTTTGCCTGGAGAGTCGTTACCGTTGGCTACTGATGCCGAACAACCGGGGGTGCAGTTGCTACGCAGGTTGCGGGATGAGGCACATCGATTTGCTGTGAGCTTCCATAGAGATAAAAGGAGTGAGAGAATGAAGCGATCGCGCCTAGATGAGATTCCAGGATTAGGGCATCATCGACAAAAGTTATTGCTAGGGCATTTTCATTCTGTTGATTATATTCGGATGGCAACAGTCGAACAGTTAGCAGAAGTATCGGGAGTCGGGCCGAAGTTGGCGCAGCAGGTTTATGATTATTTTCATCCCTAGGGATTTACTAGAGAGCAAAAATTAGAGTTAACCAAATCTATCTTTTACAACGCTGATAATTTGATAATGACACCATTTAACTGTACCTTTGTCTTGAGTACGTCTTACATTGGCCGTGCGAGGGCCAATTACGCACTCGCTTTTACCACCTTTAGCTTTCCATATCGTTTATTGTCTGATATTATATCTATAATATTGTAAACGAATATTAAGGATAGTTTAATGTACTTATATTACACAGTAGGGTTTGTACTTTTAGTTGTATTAGTAGGCATTGTCGTCTATTTAATCACCGCTCGCAGCTATAAATCATCTGAGACAGTAGCCAATTCATACGATGAATGGACTCAAGATGGCATTTTAGAATTTTACTGGGGTGAACACATTCACTTAGGTCACTATGGTTCACCACCACAACGCAAAGATTTTTTGAAAGCAAAATCTGACTTTGTGCACGAAATGGTTAAATGGGGTGGTTTAGATAAATTACCTCGCGGTACTACCATTTTAGATGTGGGTTGCGGAATCGGTGGCAGTAGCCGTATCCTAGCCAAAGATTATGGGTTTGAAGTGACAGGAATTACTATTAGCCCTAAACAAGTACAGCGTGCTCAAGAATTAACCCCTGAAGGAGTTACAGCTAGATTTCAGATAGATGATGCTCTGGCACTCTCTTTCCCAGATAATAGTTTTGACGTAGTTTGGTCAATTGAAGCTGGTCCCCATATGCCAGATCAAGCTAAGTATGCTCAAGAAATGATACGAGTGTTAAAACCAGGAGGAATTCTGGTGGTAGCTGATTGGAATCAGCGAGATGATCGCCAAAAACCTCTCAATTTCTGGGAAAAACCTGTAATGCGACAACTACTAGATCAGTGGTCACACCCTTCTTTTTCTAGTATTGAAGGCTTTTCAGAACAAATAGCAGAAACTGGATTAGTAGAAGGGGAAGTAGTAACAGCAGATTGGACTCAAGAAACCCTTCCTTCTTGGTTAGAATCAATTTGGCAGGGTATAATTAGACCTCAAGGAATTATTCGCTTCGGCTTTTCAGGATTTATAAAATCTCTTCGAGAAGTACCTACTTTACTACTAATGCGGATCGGATTTGGAAGTGGTCTTTGCCGATTTGGGATGTTCCGCGCAGTCAAGTCTAATTCAGTTACCCAGTCAAAGGTAATCTCTACAAATGAAGTAGTTAAAGCTTAACTCTCTAGGCTGAAAGTTCCTGGTTGTCGTCCTTGGGCAACCTATAGGTGAGAGCCATGATATGCTATACAGCTCCACAAATTGGAAGGACATCACTTCTGTATAAATCGCAATTCGTACTATTCTAGGAAAATCATCCCGCGGTGTTGCAATCGCCCACTGTCGGGAGTCTTTCAATAACACAGAACAACATTAATCCTTCCAATAAGAGAAATCTGATCAATTAAAGATACTATTATGCAAGACGAAATCATAGTAGTTGGTGCTGGTATTGGTGGTTTAACCTTAGCTTGTGCTTTAGAACAAAGAGGCATTAATTTTCAACTATACGAGCAAGCAGATTCATTTGAAGCTTTGGGATATGGTATTCAAATTAGCCCTAATGTTGTTCGAGTTTTGCGTGAGTTAGGCGTCGAAAAACAGTTAGAAAATATATCTCATCTTTGTCTAGGTTTTGAATTGCGCTCTTTTAATTCAGACAAAGTGATAGCAAAATGGAAGCTCAATCACGATATACCTTATTATCAATGCCGAAGAGCAGATTTACATCAGTTGTTATTTAATTCCATTCAAGATCAGAGCAGAATCCATTTTTCACGATGTTTAGAGTTTTATCAACAAAAGGATAATCAACTATCTCTCCACATACTTAATCAAGAACCTGTAATAGCAAAAGCACTTGTTGCAGCAGATGGTGTTCATTCTGTTGTTAGGCAATCATTGTTTCCTCAACATAAAGCAGAATACTCTGGCTATGCTGCCTTTAGAGCTATTTTACCATTTCCAGAAAAATATCGTCCCTTTTTGGGTAAAGCAACTGTTTGGATGGGAGAAAATCATCACGTTGTTGTATATCCTAATAGTAATGAACAAGCTCAAAGATATTGGCTCAACCTAGTATTAGTTGTCAAAGATAAAAATTGGATTGATCAAGGGTGGACAATTCCTGCCGATAAAGAAGAAGTAGCTATAGATTTTTTCAACAAATCCTCTTTGCTCAATGGAATTTTGAGGGATATGATAGCCAGCTCTGAAACTTGCTTCAAATGGGGGCTATTTATACATAAACCACTACCTTATTGGTCACAAGGCAAGGTAACATTATTGGGCGATGCAGCCCATCCAATGCTTCCTTTCCAAGCACAAGGAGCAGCTATGGCAATAGAAGATGCTTATGTATTAGCAAAATATATAGCTAGTGAAAGCGATACAGAAACAGCCTTTGTCAAATATCAACAAGCCCGCATCAAACGTACTACAAAAATTCAGGCAGTATCCAGAGCTAATGCTGATATATTCCATGTCTCAGGAGTAAAGGCAACTATCAGAAATTTCACTTTGAGTTTAGTGTCAGCTATCAATTCTAATTTAATTAATCAGAAGTCAGCTTGGATTTATGATTATGATGTCAGAAATGCTTAGACTGTGAACCACTTAAACCATTCTCAAAGAGTCAGGAGTTACGCATTAACTTTATATGTAGCGTACAAATTGGTCAAAATTCCGAACATTGCCACTATAGATAGTTCTGTTGCCTAAGTCTTGAGAGTTTCAAAATACATCACAAACCTACAGTTTACCAAAAAAATTCGAGAGACTGAAAACTCATGTACTTTAACATGAAATACATAAGCAGGGATCTTTTAGAGCTATTCCTGGTTTATAGTGGCCACTCGCTCAAAAAAACGACAGTCGGTATTCATGGTGACAACAGATTGGGCTCAGTTGGTGTTACCCTGTGAATATAACTAAACCAGTATAAAGCCAAAAATTTTGAAGCAATAAATTATGGCACAGATTCTTGATCCCTTACCATCAAAAAGCTCGAATCAAATTCTTTGTTGCTACGTGAATGCAACAAGTCAAATTAAAATTGCCAGAATTAGTAATGTACCTAACTGGTATTTTGAAAGAGTTGTATTTCCAGGCCAGCGTCTCGTATTTGAAGCTGTTACAGGTGCTTCTCTGGAGATTCATACAGGTATGATGGCCAGTTCCATATTGTCAGATACAGTGCCTTGCGATCGCCTACAAATCAATTAAGGTCCCTATTCTTCCATTTCCCCAACTCAAAAACTGATACTTAGGTCAGTTGCTTCAGCTCAGAGACGTAAGTCTCCATCAAAACCACCAGCAGTTTTAAGCTTGGTAGATTAGCTTCTGACCTAAGCAGCCTCAAACGCTCAAATTGAGCGTGTGGGACGATGGATGCCTAGACCTGCGGAAGTACTGATCCACACAGCCCCTCATAAATCCTAGCGTTTAATGTATGATCATAACTATAGAGAAGAAGCCGCAAGCGCAGCTCCTCCCTCAGGAGGCAAGGGAAGCTCTTCCCCCGGGAGGCAAGCGGCTCTCCTCCCTCAGGAGGCAAATGCTATTTCTAAAAAAGATAGTGATTAGTAGGGTGGGCTGGGTATTGAGGGATAAAGCTCCGCTGAACCCTAACGCGATAGAACGCCGAACCTCGATAAATTAGGCGTTGATTGCCCACCTTACATACACCTATTGCTCAGTTTTAAAAACTCAAAATGTGTACCAATATTTATTGGAATTGATATTACTATTTGCTTAGGTACAGCAAAAATTTCTAGTTTGTATAGAAATAAACACTCAGAATCTAGCATATTTAGAATTTATCCTTTGATTAAATTAACCCTTTTAAGTTTGTATATGCCATTGACTGTACCTTTGCCTTTCTTGTCTAAAGCTACAAATGCGCCAGTACCTCCTATTTTTTTTAGGAGTAGGGTTAGCAATAGGAGCATTAGCATTATATGCAGCTTTAACAGAAAAAGTAATTGTTAGTGATCAAGGAATTGAAGTATCTTATCCAAGTTTAGTCCCAGATATATTTCGCAAAGGTTGGTATTTGCCCTGGGCAGAAGTAAAAGCTCTCAAAGCCAGAACTACAGGCCAAGGTGGTCTAGTTTACTACTTCGTGAATAATTCTGGAAAAGGTTATTTGTTGCCCATGGGAGTAGTGGGTTTTGCCAAATTAGTTAGGATGGTTGAGGAGAAGACAGGTATTGATACCGCACCACCAGAACAGCTCAACAGAACCTCAACACCCAGACTCCTTAGGATTTCCACCCCCCACCCTCCCAGAATAACCCATCAAAGAACGGTACATCACATCTCATTCGGTAAGGAAAAAGATAGAATGCAGCCTAATAGCCGTAGCGAATCAATCAGTAGTCGAAAGAGAAATAGAAAGAAGAACACAGAC
>JAJEAQ010000551.1 GCA_022822685.1 Trichodesmium sp. jk18x7bins.61 | reverse complement strand
CTTAATTCTGGTGGCCGGCGGTGGATAACTAAAATTCTGGTGAGTGCGAAGACATATTGAGCCAATGGCCCACCATACGCCTGAATTTAATCTGAGTTTGACAAATAATCTCTAAGACTAATTTAGCAGATGCTTTGAAGCATGCTATTGATAATTATTTTGAGCGACGAGCTTTGAAGATAGCAAAGCCTGATGGAGATACTATCATAGTTGTTACAGCAAGATAGATAGAAGAGCCTGAGCTAGTTAAGCAGATTATCATATCTGCCTCTCATAATTTGGAGCAAGATGAAGAGTTAGGTATTTCCCTGATTCAAGTAGGAGAGCAACCTGAAGTAACTAAATTTTTTCAAGTATTAGATAATGAATTACTAACAGTAGGCGCTAAGTTTGACATTTGCAACACTGTGACGATTAAAGATATGGAACAAATGAATTTAACTGATGTTTTAATTAATGCTATTTTTAGTTGAAGATTTCATGATCTTTGTTGATTATTAATCATCTTTAAGTTAGGAGTTGAAAGTATTTAATTTTATATGGAAGAGTTTTGTGGTGCAATCCGATACCACAAATTTATGCCCACTGCTTTTAAATATAAACTTACTGGGAATTGGTAATAATCAATTATGATATTAATTATAATTGCTAAATGAGATATAAAAGTTAAGCCTGTCCAAACAATCGGCAACCAACATAAAGGAGTACCAGGTATTGGTGGGAAAGTGTAAGCTGTTAATCCTATTAATGTTGTTGGTAATAGTACAAACGCAACTGCTAATAATTTAATCACCAAACTCCATTCTGGGTGAGGATGATCTGCTTTCCAATTTTTACCGTTCCAGCGCCAGCTTCAAGGATATGAACTGTCTGTCATTTTTAATGATTGTTCCCTAGCTCGGCAGTAAAAATATGGTGACAAAAGTTACAATAAAAAGCATCCATTAAAGTAATTGCTGAAATCTGACCATGGTAGCACACAGGACAAGTATAAACTTCTTCCATACTGAAGTTTTTTTTGGGATTTTCAGAAGCAGATATAGGCTTTGTCAGTCAAAAACTATATGCGATCGCATAACATTATTTTCTCAACTGCCCCTGTGATAATTCTTAACCTTTCTATCAACAAGCAATAATTAAAATTATCACAACTAAAGTTTCATAACTTGTAACTTGTATTTTAGGTAGTGTAAAATCAGGTAAATTTTGTTATGCTTTGAGTTGATCAATAAGTTGATAAACAAGTAAAATTTTGTCAAAAAATAATAACATGCTCCAGATATTTAGAGAGGTAAATAGTTAAATTGGTTACAGATAAATCATCTAATTCAGTCAACTTTGTCTGGCAGTCCATTATTCAATTTATCGGTTTGTTTTGTGTTTGTTGTTTTCTGGTTATGAGTTGTAGCCAGCCTCAGAATAACCTTAATAATTCCTCTACTCCTACTACAGAAACAGAAACAAATCGGATTACAATTGGCACAACGCTTAAGCCTCGCACTGTTGATCCCGCAGATGCCTATGAAGTCATTTCTGGTAACTTACTGTATAACTTAGGCGATCGCCTCTACGGTTACAAGTTAGGGACAACGGAACTTATACCTCAACTGGCAATGGAAATGCCAAATATTAGTGCAGATGGCCTTACATATACTATTCCTATTCGTCAAGGAGTCATTTTCCATGACGGCACTCCCTTCAATGCGGAAGCAATGGCTTTTTCCTTAGAACGTTTTATTGCTAATAGTGGCCCTCCTTCGTCTTTATTAGCAAATACTGTGGACTCAACAGCAGCTACAGGAGAATATGAGTTAACAATTAAATTGAAAAAACCCTTTGCAGCTTTTACTTCTCTTCTAGCATTTTCTGGTCTTTGTGCTATTTCACCTCAAGCTTATACTATAGGTGAAAATCAATTTAAACCTGATACATTTGTTGGTACTGGTCCCTATAAGTTAGCTGATTATGGTACTGATGTTTTACGGTTAGATGTATTTGAAAATTATTGGGGAGAGAAACCTAAAAATCAGGGAGTTGATATACAAATACTTTCTAGTTCAGCTAACTTATTTAATGCTTTTAAGACGGGTGCTGTGGATGTGGCTTATTTATCTCTTGATACTGACCAAATTACTAATTTAGAGCAGGAGGCGGAGCGGCAAGGTTGGCTGGTAATTGCTACAGATGGCAATACAGTTAATTATATAGTTTTAAATCTCAATTCAGAGCCTTTGAATAACAAATTTGTCAGACAAGCTTTAGCAGCTATTGTTGATAGAAAATTGTTAAATGAACGAGTTTCACAAGGACAAGCAGAACCAGTTTATAGTTTAATCCCAACTAAGTTTGATGGTTATAAGCCAGTATTTCAAGAAAATTATGGAGATGGGAATTTTGACAAAGCTCAGGAGTTATTAGAAAAGGCAGGATATTCTCCAGATCATCCCGCTAAAATAGAAATTTGGTATGCTTCTAATTCAACAAAGAGACAATTAATGGCTAGTACATTAAAAGCATCCGTAGAGCAAAAATTAGATGGTTTAATGGAGTTAGAATTAAATAGTGTAGAAGCAGCTACCGCTTTTAAAAATTTAGATCAAGGAGTATATCAAACTTTTATTTTAGACTGGTACGGAGATTTTATTGATGCTGATAGTTATATTCAACCATTTTTAGAGTGTAGCAAAGGTTCAGAAGAAAAAGGTTGTGAAGCAGGGGCTAGTCAATATCAAGGTTCATTTTATTATAGCGATCGCATCAATCAATTAATCGAGCAACAACGTCAGGAACAAAACCCAGAACAACGCAAAGCTATTTTTATAGAAATTCAGGAGTTATTAGCAGAGGATGTTCCTTTTATTCCTTTATGGTTAGATAAAGATTATGTGTTTGCTCAGAAAAATATTGGTGGGGTTAGTTTAGAGCCGACTCAGCAGTTCCCTTTCTGGACAATTGATAAATCATCATAATCATGGCGGGCCTCTAGTTGGGGCTGAAAACACGAATCATGGAGATAATCCGTGTAATATAAATCCCTTACCGCCAATTCTGCAAAGATGTCCTCTCTAAAAGCACCGTAATAGGGTTTGAAGATTTACCAAGCTAGGGAAGTGCTTGGTAGTTCGTACCATGCAGAATCTCACGCGGTAGACAATGTTTGCACTTGTAAACTTATCTTTACAAGCCCCATCCGTCTACACGGTGGGTGAGTTGACTACTATTATTTTGTTGCAGATGGTTGATCGCATTTTTGAGTTTTGACTTTTGCTATTTAGAGCCTCCAAGAGAACTGGGACTATAATTGTTAGGTTTAGCTCGTGGCAGTGAATTGTCGGCCCTGGGATATTGCTTTTAACATAACTGGTGATTTCAACCCCGCCATTCAGGGCGAGGTCTGATAAATCTGAGTTTAAAGCTCCCTACTGGTGTGAGGCCAGAAAGTTACGCCCAAGCCTGAATCAACACCGCGGGAGCAATAGGAATAAATCACTGCCTCTTAGGTGGTGAGTCTGGGAATCCTAGAGGGTATCTATAAATAAAATATTAAGCTTTGATGTAGGGTGGGTTAG
>JAJEAQ010000029.1 GCA_022822685.1 Trichodesmium sp. jk18x7bins.61 | reverse complement strand
GTGAGGGGTTGGTTTTTGATGATGGCTGGTGGGATTCTATCTCTGATGCTGTATTCCTGGTGTATGTTTCTTTCTGTGGGGTAGGGGTTTGTATATTCTGTTGTGGGTTGTGTTTGGCCTATTGACTACTGGGTTGGTTTCGCTCCTGTTGTGGGTTGTTGATTTTTTGGGGTCTATTCTTGCTGTTGCCTTGACTGTGTTGATTTGAGTGGTTTGTCTCGTACTGAGCCAATTGTTGGAACGGCTTTTGGTTTACTGTTTTTTGAGTTCTAGTGGCTGGTTGCTCTGACTTAGTTTCCCGAACAATTCTTGCTGGGGTTAATATTCTTTTTGACTTGCTTCCAGTTAGTTTGTTCCTGGTGGGTTGGTTGTCTGGGGAATGATTTGTGTCTTTGTGTTGGACATCGGACTGATGTGGACTAGGGGTTTTTTTGTCTGGTTCTGTTTTGTGTAGGGGTGGAAGCAGTTGTCTTTTTTTTGAGCTTGTCGGCTCTACATGGGGGGACAATTTTTGTCGGCTGTTGAAGAGTGCTTTGAGGGTTCTGGTTACGGGATGGTTGGGGCTGTTTCTGTTGTCTTTTTTTTTCTTCTGGGGGTGGGGGTGTGATGATTCTGGGTTGGTTGATGGATTGGGATTTCTGTTGAGACTATGTGGGTTTGATTTTGTGGTGTTAATTGCTGTGTTTGAGGTGATTGAGCTACTTCCTGCGTGGGGAGGGATGGTGATTTTTTCTGGGGTGGGCTCTACGTTTTCGGGAATGACAAATCTGGGAATTATTCACTGGCTGTTTTGGTTGTAGCTTGTCGGGGAGCTTGGGGCAATTTTCTGGGTGATGCAGTTTGAGCTGGAGCTATATGGGTGATTGATGGGATGGTCTGTGTTTTTCTTTCTATTTTTCTTTCTTGCTCCATTCCACCTAATCCCTGGTGGTTTTGGCTATTAGGCTGCATTCTATCTTTTTCCTTACCGAATGAGATGTGATGTACCGTTCTTTTGACGGGTTATTCTACATTGAGCCTGTCGCGCGACCTGAAAGGCGAAGCCTAGGGGCAGCTACAGGGTAGGGGGTGGAAATCTCAAAAAGACTTGAGCCTGTCGCGCGACCTGAAAGGTGCCTCGGTTCTGTTGACCAGTTGAGCCACCTCGCCACATGAACAGGTCGCGCTAACTCTTTTAAAACTTCATAATGTGAGTATTTGTTGGGTTGCGCTAGCGCTTAACTCAACCTACAGTACTATTACCTAAGAATGAGGCTCGCCAAACAATACCAAAGAACACTTTAACTCTTTCAATACTTCATTAGTTACATCACTAACAGCTAAACCACCAGCAGTACGCCGACGCATAGAACGCAAAACAATTAAATCAAAAGACCGAGCTATTCTAATAATTACTTGAGCTACATTATCATTAGCAATAACTTTTATCTTTAATTTCATCTCAGATTCATCTACAGAAAAAACGTCTGAAAGTTGAGACCTAAATCCATCAATTTGTTCCGGCGAGCTAAGACTAGAACATACGTGCAATAGAGTCACAGAAGCCTGATTAGCATCAGTAAAAAGTTGAGCAAAATGTACAGTTCGTAATGCTTGAGGAGTAATGTTTTTTACTGGTACTAAAATTTTATGAATATCAATAAGATCTGCCAGTAATCGTGTCACGGCTACTGGACAATGAGAAGACCAAAATACACTATCAATAATACTTCCAATTAAAATAGAAGCATTCCAGCCCAAACCCAAAATTATACCGACTACAACACCAGCAATTACTGGTACTAAAAATGTTAGAAAACCAAAACCGATAGAGCGATTTCTAGTTTTAGCAAATTGTTCTAAATCAATTTCTAAAGCAATGACAAACATCAGATATATTTTGCCAATATCTGAGAGCAACTTCATCGTTTCTTTGTCACTACTAAGAAGCTGTAAACAATGAGGCCATAGTACAACTCCTCCGAGCAATAATCCCACTAAACCAGGTAGTCGAAGACGTTCAAAAATAGGCGGTATGGTTAGAATAATCAGTAGCAGGATGGTAAAAGCAACAATTGGGGTATTGGGTAGCAATTCAGCTACCTCTTGTAGATGTAGAAATTTTTATTATATTTAGGTGTTATGCTTTTTTTTAGTTTTCAACACTACATATACTGTGAAGTTGTAGTTTTGATGAAGCATATATTAAGTGGGTAAGTCAAATTAAATATAAAATAGTTGTGAGAAGGAATAGGGAATAATACTAAATCCAGTGCTCAAAAGGTACTTTTTACAAAATCCCTGCCCCATATTAAAAAGCTCCTAGCCAAATCGGAAGATGAATTTTTATATTTGCGATCGCATTCCTCAAGATTCAGAATCAGGATGTGGCGCTTCTAAGTGGGCTTTAAAAAAGCGAACAGCTTCCCGAATCAAATCATTCCGAGAACAACCACGCTTTTGAGCTTCAGATTCCACCCACTCATGTAAATCTACAGGCAGACGCAAACCTCTAGATTCTGCTAAAGGAATATCGTTAGGACTCGCAAATTTTCCATCATTGCGAGTATCGGCTACCTTTTCATAGCCTTTATTGGTTTGCTTTTTCGACATCTATAATATATAGAAAAAAAATACGGCGGGCACAATATTGATTGTGGCCTAGAGGTTTTTTGTGCCGCGAACCCGCGTCTATAATAGTAAATATAGGGCGACAAGACAGCCAGAAAAAAATCAAAAGGACATCACCTCTCGCCAAGCAAAGCTTGTATGATGTCCAGCCCCTACCAAGACATAGGAGATGTCTAATGATAACCTAATAAATTTCAAGATCAACAATACAAAAAAAAATGACTCAAGCAGTTGAACTATTCCATTGCGGTTCTTGGCAATCAAATTATATTGTACTAGCAAAAAACAATCAGCAATGTTTGTTAACCAGGCACAGTATAGACAATTGTGGTAGAAGCAATTTATCACAACCTTTTATCAAGGAAGTTAGCAAAACCAGACCACAAGAAAATATCAAACTGAAAGGTTTTTTTACAACTATCGAACAATTAGTTAATTACCAAATAAAATCATGGCCTACGGATATACAGAAGATAGTTGCAGAGTTTGGCAAAGCCCAGAAACAGGAAAATGGCTTGTCGAAGATCGCGATGGCACAATTAGAGAAGCAACCCCAGAAGAAATTGATGAAGCCTACGAATACGTTGATTCAGATCAATGATATTTGTTATGTTGCAGGGTGGAAAGGTAGATATAGAGTAATTTACAATACCAATGATTTTGCTTTGGTTGAAGGAATCGAGCCACTCTGTGAATGTGCAGGCTGGAGTATCACACCTAATTATGGCAGTGGATTAGCTAGGAATTTTAAACACTATATTCATCCTCAGCAATTGATCAAAATTTGATCAATAAACCCCTGGCTGAATGAAGTCAGGGGTTTATTGAAAATAGTAGCTAGTTGCTCCTGGGGGGTGCGATATCACCCCCTTATTTTTCAGGACTTACGCATTCACGCGATATATGGGGTACAAATTGGTTAACATTCGGAACATTACCACTATAAATAGCGCCGTTGCGTAAGTCATGTTTGTATATAGTTAGAATAGTGGGATAGATTTGTCAGTATTGATGACTGAAGCAAGTTTAGCTATCGCCTCCCGTTGAACAGCAAAGTTCTTGATAGAAGCAGCTTGGGGTGAATACATTCAACGTTGCCAACAACTGAAAGTATTAGAATTATACGGAACATCATTCTCTTAGATTTTCCTGATTTTTAGAAATATTTTCCGATTCAATTTCTGTAGTAACTTCTTGTGTATCATCATTATCACTTTCAGGTGCAATAGATTCTACAACAGTTTCCGATTCAATTTCTGTAGTAACTGCTTGTGCATTATCATCACTTTCAGGGCCAACAGATTCTACAACAGTTTCAGAATCAGGAATATTTTCTGATTCAATTTCTACATTCACCTCTTGTAGAGCATCATCACTTTCAGGCACGATGGATTTGACAAAGGTTTCAGACTTTGGGTCATTAATTTTTTCTGATTCTGGAGTAGTCTCTTGCTGAGAATCTGCAACTTCAGGAATTGAAGATGCTTCTGGTGGCTCAGTAATTGCTTCTAGGCTTGGAGTTAAGTTAGAAGTTTCTTGCAGAGGTACTTCTTCTGTTAGTTGTAGTATTTCTACTTCCTCTGTTATTTCAGGTAAAATCGGAGGCTCATTTGGCTCAAGTGACTCTTCAGTCTCAGATTCTTTTGGCAGATTTAAAATTTCTTCTACAGTTGGTTCTTCTATTGTATCTAGATTTGGTTTTTCCTCTTCTGTAGTAACTTTATTTAGATTTGTCAATATAAGTCGAACCCTACTTATAAATTCACTAATTTTTTCTTTTGTGGTTTGGAATAATTTTTCTAATCCACTGGGTTCAGTTTGTGAAATTCCCTGTTCCACAAGTGTTTCTTCAACATCTAATTCTTCAGTAGTCGTTTCCGTAACGGGAATATCTTCTCTTTCTTGTTCCACAAGTGTTTCTTCAACATCTAATTCTTCAGTAGTCGTTTCCGTAACGGGAACATCTTCTCTTTCTTGAGTTATTTCTGGTTGGGGTTCCTCATAAATATATTCTGGATCAACAATAGTAAATGCTTCTTTGAGTGAAATTTCTCCTCGAATGATTCTGCTGAGAGCATCTTGTCCACCTGGTTTGTAGGTAATCAGGTGAGCGGTATTATTATAGACGTTATTAAGTGGATTACCTAGTTCATCAATATATTCTAATTTGATCCAATTTTTTCCCGGAATCAGTCCTTGTAAATAGATTGATTGCCATTGATCGGTGACAAAAGTCTGTCCATTGATAGTAATGCGAATACGCCAATCAGCTATTTCATCTTGAGAGTCTGCTTGCGCTACTGAGTGCAATGGTGCATTAGTGAGGTAGTAGTCAAGCATTATTGGTTCTGCACCGTAGCTACCTATAGGACTGTTATAAGTCAATAATGGTAAATTTGGATCAGGATTATTATTTGAGGTTTTAGTAAATACGTGAAATGTGGTTTGAGCGTAAGCCCCTTCATTCTTAAAACTTTCATTCCATGGACTACAAGCCAAAACTCTCAGGGTATGAGTACCAGGTTCTAAGTCTGATAATACAAGGGATTGATTTAGGTCATAGATTTTTTGATCAGGTTTATTGTCTAAGATTACTTCTAAATATGGTCCTAAATCTAGCTCTGATTGAAATATGGGTAAGTCTTGTACTTGGAGTTTTACAGTAATAGTATTGTCTTCAAAGACTTGATCTGCTTTAGGACTTTGTATTGTAACTTGGGGTTGGTAGATGCCGATCGCTTGACGCAGTTGTTGAATTATTTCTGGCGGAGAAACTTCAGATATTTGAGGGGTGGTAGGGATGGTTAGAGATGCTTCCGGGCTTGGAGGTAATTCGGGGAGGCGATCACTACAACTAACTAAACCTGAAATTAAAACTACTACAATCATCAACGTTAGTAGCTTTCTTAGAGATACTTTTTGCAAGTTTATGCCAAACACTGACTATGCTCCTTTATTTTGAAAGTTGATATCGACGCTTTTCTGCTTGCTCAGACTCATACAAAGCGTCTGCCTAAATTGCCGACTCAGCAAAAACTCTATTTTTCTATTGTCAATGATGATTTTCTCATTAAAACCAAAATTTTTGTTGATTCTTAATTGATTAGGGAATAACTATGTTTTTTTGTTTTTTGTTTTCGAGGTGAACTACTTAAACAGTAGTCAGCAACTCTGGAGTCAATAGCTAGGAATAATGAATTGGATTTAGTTTTCAACGTAAGGATTCAGGATGTTTCTAGCCTCTAACTACTGACTCATAAACCTTAAGCAAATTCAATTTCTGAGCTGATCAAAATGTCAAGTATACTCATACCAAATCCGGTTATTATAGGGTAATTATCCCATTCCTAAATCCCTTGCACAGCAAAGACTTCGACTTTTTTGAATCCCCTCTTACTAAAGGGGATTTGGTATCAAAGCCAAAATTTAAAGAATTAAGTTTACCTTTGAGTTTTGTAAAAATTTAGGTGAAATGCCTTGACTTTTGTTCTCGACTGTGGCAATAAAAACAATGCTTGATTAATAGCTCGTTAATAAATTTTAATAATTGTCAACATACAAATTATAGATGTTAAGCAAGTTTATAATCTGCTAAAGAACTCCCACCTACAGACAGCTCAATCAAAGAATACTATGTATTTGGGAGGGTTTAGTCATGAAAAGTGGGGCCCGACGCTACCTCACTATAAAACGCCCTCAATGGGGATATCCCGCTCAGGAAATTCTGACTGTCTCAAGCAGACATCAGAAGCCTACACTAAAAGCGAAAGCGAAGCCTGTAGGAGCGTCACTTTACTTTCTTTCGGATAGGAGAGTCTTCATGACCACAAGTCCTCCAGAGCAAGAGGCAAAGGTAAAAGTAACCGTTGATACTGATCCAGTACCTACCTCATTTGAAAAGTGGGGTAAGCCTGGTCACTTTGATCAGAGTCTAGCCAGAGGACCAAAAACCACTACCTGGATTTGGAACCTTCACTCTAGTGCTCACGACTTTGATAGTCATACTAGCGATCTAGAAGATGTATCGCGCAAAATCTTCAGCGCTCACTTTGGCCATCTAGCAGTAATCTTTATTTGGTTGAGTGGCGCATACTTTCACGGCGCCAAATTTTCCAACTATGAGGCTTGGTTAGCAAACCCTACAGGAATTAAACCAAGTGCTCAAGTAGTATGGCCAATAGTTGGCCAAGAAATTTTAAATGCTGATGTTGGTGGTGGTTTCCACGGAATTCAAATCACCTCTGGATTATTCCAACTATGGCGTGCTTCTGGGATAACTAATGAGTTCCAACTATACTGCACAGCGCTCGGAGCCTTGGTAATGGCAGGCTTAATGCTGTTTGCTGGTTGGTTCCATTATCACAAGAAGGCTCCTAAGTTAGAGTGGTTCCAGAATGTGGAATCAATGATGAACCACCACTTGGCAGGCTTACTGGGTTTAGGTTGCTTGTCTTGGGCAGGTCACCAGATTCACGTTTCTCTGCCTATTAATAAATTGTTAGATTCTGGCGTAGCCCCAGCAGATATTCCTCTGCCCCATGAATTTATTTTGAACCGTAGCTTAATGGCAGAGTTATATCCTAGTTTTGCTAAAGGTTTAACTCCATTCTTGACATTGAATTGGGGTGAATACGCTGATTTTTTAACTTTTAAAGGTGGTTTAAACCCTGTAACAGGTGGCCTGTGGTTATCTGATACAGCTCATCATCACTTAGCATTAGCAGTATTATTTATTGTTGCTGGCCACATGTACCGGACAAACTGGGGCATTGGTCATAGCATGAAAGAAATCTTAGAGGCTCATAAAGATCCATTACTAATTGGTGGTGAAGGTCATAAAGGTCTCTATGAAATCTTGACAACCTCCTGGCACGCTCAATTAGCAATTAACTTGGCGATGCTAGGTTCCCTGAGCATCATCGTGGCACATCATATGTATGCAATGCCACCATATCCCTACATTGCTACTGACTACCCAACTCAGTTATCTCTATTCACACACCATGTGTGGATTGGTGGATTCCTGATTGTGGGAGCAGGGGCTCATGGTGCTATTTTTATGGTGCGGGATTACGATCCAGCCAAGAATGTGAATAACGTTTTGGATCGGATGATTCGTCACCGGGACGCAATTATCTCTCACCTGAACTGGGTTTGTATTTTCCTCGGCTTCCATAGCTTCGGATTATACGTTCATAATGATACTCTGCGGGCGTTCGGTCGTCCCCTGGATATGTTCTCAGATACTGGTATTCAACTACAGCCAATCTTTGCTCAGTGGGTACAAAATCTCCATACTTTGGCTCCTGGCAATACCGCTCCTAATGTTTTAGCATCTGTTAGCCCAGTTTTCGGAGGCGACTTAGTAGCAGTAGGCGGCAAAGTAGCAATGATGCCCATGACATTAGGTACGGCGGACTTCATGGTTCACCATATCCATGCTTTCACAATCCACGTTACAGTTCTAATTCTGCTCAAAGGTGTACTGTTTGCTCGTAACTCCCGTCTGATTCCAGATAAGAGTGAATTAGGCTTCAGCTTCCCTTGTGATGGCCCTGGTCGAGGTGGTACTTGTCAAGTTTCCGGTTGGGACCATGTGTTTTTAGGTCTGTTCTGGATGTATAATTCACTATCAATTGTGATTTTCCACTTTAGCTGGAAGATGCAGTCAGACGTTTGGGGAACAGTAGCCGAAGACGGTACGGTATCTCATATTACTTATGGTAACTTTGCACAAAGTGCAATTACCATTAATGGTTGGTTGCGTGACTTCCTGTGGGCACAAGCTTCTCAGGTAATTACATCCTACGGTTCAGCTCTGTCTGCTTATGGATTGATGTTCTTAGCAGCACACTTTATTTGGGCATTTAGCTTAATGTTCCTGTTCAGTGGTCGTGGCTACTGGCAAGAATTGATCGAGTCTATTGTTTGGGCTCATAATAAATTAAAGGTGGCTCCAGCAATTCAGCCTCGTGCCCTAAGCATCACTCAAGGTCGGGCAGTGGGGGTAGCTCACTATCTCCTAGGCGGAATTGTCACAACCTGGGCATTCTTCCTGGCTCGAATAATTTCAGTAGGATGAAAATGCAATAGCGTTTTAACATTCTTCCCCGGGGATTGACCGCTCCTCAATCCCCAATTCAATCTGAATTCTCTAAAGCTCTGCCAGACTTAGGAAAAAGATTTATGGCCACAAAATTCCCAAAATTTAGCCAAGACCAGGCACAAGACCCGACCACGCGTAGGCTCTGGTACGGGATAGCTACAGCCCATGACTTTGAAACCCATGATGGCATGACTGAAGAAAATCTTTACCAAAAGATTTTTGCTTCTCACTTCGGTCATATAGCAATCATTTTCCTATGGACTTCCGGTAGCTTATTCCACGTCGCCTGGCAAGGAAACTTTGAACAGTGGATTAAAGATCCTCTGAATGTACGTCCGATCGCCCATGGGATTTGGGATCCCCAATTTGGTCAAGGTGCAGTAGATGCCTTCACCCAAGCAGGAGCTTCTAATCCAGTAGATATTGCATATTCTGGTGTTTACCACTGGTGGTACACCATCGGCATGAGAACAAATGGAGACCTGTATCAGGGTTCTATATTCCTCCTGATTTTGGCATCCTTCATGCTGTTCGCTGGTTGGTTACATCTCCAGCCCAAGTTCCGTCCTAGTCTAGCTTGGTTCAAAAATGCTGAATCTCGCCTCAATCACCACTTGGCAGGTTTATTCGGCGTTAGTTCCTTAGCATGGACTGGTCACTTGGTTCACGTTGCAATTCCAGAATCTCGCGGACAGCATGTTGGTTGGGATAACTTCCTGACAACTATGCCACACCCAGCAGGTTTGGCTCCCTTCTTTACAGGAAACTGGGCAGTTTATGCTCAAAATCCTGATACTGCTAGTCATGTATTCGGTACTTCAGAAGGTGCAGGAACAGCAATTCTGACTTTCTTGGGTGGTTTCCATCCTCAAACTGAATCTCTGTGGTTGACTGACATGGCTCATCACCACTTGGCGATCGCAGTTATCTTCATCATCGCTGGTCACATGTACCGGACTAACTTTGGTATTGGTCACAGCATCAAAGAAATGCTTGACTCCAAAGCTGGTTTGCTTGGTGGCAAGAGTGAAGGTCAGTTTAACCTGCCTCACCAAGGGTTGTATGAAACTCTCAACAACTCTCTACACTTCCAGTTAGCATTAGCTCTAGCTTCCCTAGGGGTAATCACTTCCTTGGTAGCACAGCATATGTATGCTCTGCCTCCTTATGCTTTCATCGCCAAGGATTATACCACAATGGCAGCCCTTTACACCCACCACCAGTACATCGCTGGTTTCATCATGGTAGGAGCATTCGCTCACGGTGCAATTTTCCTAGTCAGGGATTATGATCCTGAGCAAAACAAAGGCAACGTGTTGGATCGTGTATTACAACACAAAGAGGCAATTATATCTCACTTGAGCTGGGTGTCTCTATTCTTAGGTTTCCACACACTCGGTCTTTACGTCCACAATGATGTAGTGGTAGCCTTCGGTACTCCTGAAAAGCAAATCTTGATTGAGCCAGTATTTGCTCAGTTCGTTCAAGCTGCTTCCGGGAAGGCTCTATATGGCATGGATGTGCTATTGTCAAACCCTGATAGTATTGCTGCTACAGCTTGGCCAAACTACGGTAACCTGTGGCTACCAGGCTGGTTAGAAGCTATTAACAGTGGCACTAACTCTCTATTCTTGAGCATTGGCCCTGGTGATTTATTGGTGCATCATGCGATCGCTCTCGGTTTGCATACCACCACCTTGATTCTAGTCAAAGGTGCTTTGGATGCCCGTGGTTCAAAACTCATGCCAGACAAAAAAGACTTTGGCTACGCATTCCCTTGCGATGGCCCTGGTCGTGGTGGTACTTGCGACATCTCTGCTTGGGATGCCTTCTACCTCTCGATGTTCTGGATGTTAAACACCATTGGTTGGGTAACATTCTACTGGCACTGGAAACATCTAGCTGTTTGGCAAGGTAACGTTGCTCAGTTCAATCAATCTTCTACCCACTTAATGGGGTGGTTTCGTGATTACCTATGGCTTAACTCCTCTCAATTAATCAATGGTTATAACCCATTTGGAACTAATAACCTATCTGTTTGGGCTTGGATGTTCCTGTTTGGTCATTTAGTCTGGGCAACTGGTTTCATGTTCCTGATTTCTTGGCGTGGTTACTGGCAAGAGTTGATCGAAACTATAGTTTGGGCTCACGAACGTACTCCTCTAGCTAACTTGGTTCGCTGGAAGGATAAGCCTGTAGCTCTTTCTATCGTTCAAGCTCGTGTAGTTGGTTTAACTCACTTCACAGTAGGCTTTGTCCTCACCTACGCTGCATTCTTAATAGCCTCTACTGCTGGTAAGTTCGGTTAACTTTGAGAGATTAGCTGAACTCTAGTTGATTAGGTTAATTAAATTAAAACTCCTGCCTTTGGTAGGTTTTTTTTGTATGTTAAATTATACTTTGCTCTTTTTATTGTCAGTAAAAGTAAAGAATGCTCAAAAATATTAGTGGTATAGAAAAACTTGAAAATATTGAAATTAAGCAGAAAAGAAAAGGGGAAGAATTTATAAAATTTATCGAAGAACGTCGAGAATACTTAGATGACATACGGGATCATTATTGCTTCCATGCTTTTTCTGTTGACTTTGGTGACCAAGAAATTCAACTAGAATACACAAATGGTCGCTATATGAAATGTGCAGATTCAGAAGGTCGTATTTATTTAGAGGAAACAATACCAGAAGAAATTCCTTCTGAAGATTTAGTGGATATTATAGATGACCTTTTTCAAAAGGAACCACTTTCTGCATTACTAAAAATACTAGAATTTCCTGACTGGAGAGAACTCAGCTATTTAGTAGATACACAAAAAGCAAGACCTCCAAGGAATTTAAGAGAGTTTCTTAGAGAATGTTTAGAATGGTCAGTTTTATTAGGTTATGCTGATAAAAATAGGAAAGTTATACTTATTAAAGATGGTCTTTTGAGAAATAAAATCTTCAAGAGAATTCATGGCGATCCAGACTGCGCTTATCGAAAGTTGCAGGCAAAAGTTCAAGAAATTTGTCTGAATAATGAAAACTTAATAGTAGGAATTACTAAAAATTCTAAGCTTAGACAACTAGCTTACAAATATTTAGAAAAAACACAAACTTTTTTGAGTAAAAAACCTTTTGTAATTCGAGTTGGAAATCAAGAAGAAATGATGGAAATTTCTTATACTTACGATCTATATCGGGAAGGAGAAGTAGTTTTTGGTAACAACCTTTATCTAGCAAGATTTAAGCAGGGTATAGAGACTCAAATTTTTACCCTAGAAATTCCAGATTTTGCAGAGGAAAATTGGGATGGTGTACCACAGGATCGGAAGCGCAAATTTTCAGAAAATAGCTATGCTTATATTATTGGATTAATAGCTGGTTTACCTAAACGTACCTTACCTAAACGCTTTAATGGTGCCCCAGAACCTTTGGCTCAAGCTCACGAATATGCTCATACTAAAGAAATTACAGCTAAAGTAATAGAAAGAACAATTCGTCAAAACATATCAACTAAGGAGAAAGAAAATAATGTCTAGACATTCACCGATAACTGGACAAGAAATTACTAATATTGTTGGTAGTGCTGCTGAGAATAATTCTTTTAAGTTTATTCTCAAGTATGACAAATTAGATTTAGCTCCACATTTAGGTGATTTACTAATAGTTGAACAGGAAGATATTCGATGGGTAGCTAGGGTGGAAAATCAAAAGCAAGTATCCTTAGATGAAATGGAACAACAAGTGAAAGAAAGTATTGTAGATCAAGAAGTTTCTGAGGCAGAGCAGGGTAGATATTTAGGTGAGGAATATACGATTAGATTAGTTGGTATTTTAACTGATAAAAACGTCAATCCTGTGATTCGTATTTATCCTAATCGTGCAGCTAAAGTTAGATATCCTAAGAAGGATGAGCTACAAATTGTTACTTCTTTAGATAAAGGTCAAGAAAATATTGCTTACTTAGGTGATTATGCAGTAGGTGATAAAGTTTTGGAGGATATAAAAGTCAAGTTAAGTGTTAGTAGATTTCTCAAAAGACGAACTGCTATTTTAGGGCAAGCTGGTTTTGGTAAGAGTAATTTAATTAAATCTGTAATGGCAGAAGTTGGCTATTACGGAGATGATACAGCTATTATAATTTTTGATATTGATGGTGAATATAGTTTTAGAACTGAGCAAAGTCTAGGATTAGCTGATATAAGGAATATTAGAAATAGGCTAGTAGTATTTACATCGACTGAGAGAAATGAAAAAGAATATGAGGGAATTATTGCTAGTAAAGCTTCACTAAATCTTAAAGACTTATCACCTCAAGAAGTTGTTCAATCATTATTTCCAGCAGCTAAACGTATTACCAATTATGCTGCTTGGTTACTTTCTATTAGGCGAAATGAAATTCAAAATAAATGGCATAGACTAATTGACTTGATTTCCCAAGATGGCTCAGATACTGACCTAAATGATATTTTAAATGCCCTAGAAATTAACTCACCCAGTAGTCAAGACAGAAATAGTGCTTCTGCATTAAGAACTTTACTAAATAGAATTATTTATAGCCAACATGATAAAAGTTCTCAGTTAATTTCAGGTATTGAAAACGCTGTTAATGATAGAAGAATAGTAATAGTTGATTTATCTAGAATGCCATTAGATACAGCAAATGGACTGGTAGAAGTAATCTTGAATCAGCTATTTAGAAAAAATGAAGAAAAATTTGTCAAAGGTCAAGAAACTATTCCTATGTTAATCATGGTAGAAGAAGCACAAAACTTCTTATCTACCCAAGCTCTTAAGTCAGAAGATAATATTGTTGTGAGAATAGCAAAAGAAGGTAGAAAATATGGTTTTGGATTAATTTATATTACGCAACAACCTTCCGCAATTGATGACACTATCTTGAGTCAAACGAACAATTTCTTTGTCTTGCACTTATTAACAAAAGGGGATATTCGAGCATTAACAGATAATAACCCTGTCTATGAATCTGTAGCTCATTATATTCAAAATGAACCTTTGCGTGGCTTTGCTTATTTCTATTCAAATGTTTATTCAGAAGATGGAAAAATTCAACCCACCACAACAATTTTTAGTTCAAGAATTAGGAAATTTGATAATGTTGTTAAGGAAGTAGATGAGAAGGAACCTAGAAAAAAATGGGAGTCACTTCTACATGATAAAAATAGAGAAAGAGACGAATTTATGAAAGTTACTATCAAAGTAATTGATGATTTATACGTTAGCGATAAAACAATAGTAAACTGGTCAGAATTATGGAGACGAGTAGATAGTCAGTTGCCTCAACATAGTCCTTACAAGGGTAAATATAAAACAAACGCTGGAAATCTGTATCCAGACAAAGCAATGATTAATGTTGCTGAAAATAAATTAATGGATAATAGTGAAAAAACACCATACTTACTGCAGAAGCAAGATAAAAACCATAATGGCTATGATAGGTATAATATAATTAAGCAAGAATAACAATTATCAACGTGGATATAGATAAATTTGAAATTAGAGAAAAAATTCTAGGAAACTTAGCAGAATATGGTGTTTCTTGGAACGAAGATAATCAAAAATTACTCACAGAAGATTTTAGAGAATTACAATACAAATTAGCCCAAGAAACCAACCCCGATCGCTCTAACTATCAAACTAAAGTTCAAGATTTTATTGGTCAATCAAAGGATATAAATATACTTAAAATTAACCCCTATTTAGCTTTAGTTAATAGTAAATCTAAAGAAGATAGCAGATTATGGTTATATGCTACTTCATTTTGGTCGATTCCAGTTACAGTAGGCTACGGACGTAGGATTAGATTTTTTGTATTTGATAGGCAAAATCATAAGCTAATTGGAATTATAGGATTATGCGACCCTGTCATAGGTTTAGGTATTCGAGATAATCAATCTATTGGGTGGGAAAAAGAACAAAAATTAGAGCGATTATACAATTGCATGACTGCCTATATCTTAGGAGCTATTCCTCCCTACAACTATATTCTTGGGTCTAAATTAGTTGCCCTAACTTTGCTATTTCCAGAAGTTCGTAAAACCTTTTATCACAAATATTATCAAGCTGCTTTTGACAAAGGAAGAAAACCTTACTTAGTTTATATAGATACATTAGGAGCTTTCGGTAAATCAGCAATTTATAATCGCTTAAAAAATTGGGAGTTTGTAGGTTATACAAAAGGGCAAAGCCATATTCATATTACAGCTAATGGTAGTTGGGAACTAATAAAACAAGTTGTACCTGATGAGATTTTTAATACCTATAAATATGGAGACGGCCCGAATTGGAAAATGAGAATACTCAAGCATGGCTTGCGAGAGCTTGATTTTTCAGAAAATATGCTCAGTATTGGTTGGAAAAGAGGATATTACCGCTGCCCTTTAGCTAGAAACTGGGAAGAATTTTTATTGGGTAAAACTAACAAAATTGTATTCAAACAATATACAAAAACCGAGTTAGTTAAGTACTGGAAGCAAAGGTGGGTTGAGCCAAGAATTGAAAAATTAGAGGAAAAATTGAAAGCACAAGTTAGTTTAGCATAGTCTTTCGTATTTAGGGATTTCCATGAAATAAATTATCTCAATTGTGGAGTGGGCATTCTACCGGCTCCCGAAATATTGGAGCAGTGGAGACACCTTACAATAAAATTTGAGATGTTTTTTATTTGGAAAGTCCATAAGTAAAATGTTGGAATATCGGCTGCATATGCCTGAAAAATATGGCGTTGGCGAAGCCAAGCGGCAGCTACATCGCGTTCATGTCGGCGACAGCCGAAACCCATTACCGAATAATTACTAAAAAAGTTGCTATTGATGAATGTTAGATAACTGAGATTGTGGTGCTTCAATTATATAAATAGAATCTTTACTGCCTACTTCCTTGGGAAAAGCAGTTTGACTAGAGAAGCTATCTGCTAACGCTAGAATCGAGTCAGGTGGCCGACAAGAGTCGGAGCTTTCATGTCGGCGACAGGCTCCATGAATGAGGATTACTCCTGTTCCCTCCCCTTTGAACCGTGGGTGACAGTTTCCCATCACACGGCTCAAGCCTTATTTCCAGCCATACAATTCTTGGTTTTTGAATGTACCTGTTGGCTCCAAGAGTCGGAGCTTTCTTAGGTCGCGCGACAGGCTCAACGCTTTCGGCCATGTCGTCAACGGCTGTCGCCGACATGGACACATGTCTGATAATGGGTGTACTACTGATCGTAATATAAAAGATTTCTCTTTTCCGACTCTACCAGTCCCTTGACACATGTTCAGGGAGCCGACTAGCCGAAATGTCCAATCTTTCCCTTGATATCGTTTGAAGTATTTATCTTTAACCCATTTTTTTCCTTGATTGCCTCCCCCAGTCAGAGCTTTCAGGTCGCCACTTGAAAGGGATGCCGTCAAGTTGCCCAACTATAGAGGTATTACCATATCCTCTGACTGATATAGTTGAAGGTTTCTTGACTAACTACTCCAGAGGAGTAATTTGCAAAACCTCTGAGAAGTGGATTTATTTCTCATTTGTTCTTGGGTACAGGTTTTCATTCCTTTGATTACCTGTCCAATCTGTAGACAGAATGTCAATACTTTTTCTTTCTGCGGTTTAATTAGCAGTTTTTCTTTGTCATG
>JAJEAQ010000753.1 GCA_022822685.1 Trichodesmium sp. jk18x7bins.61 | reverse complement strand
CCTCGCCCTTAAGGGCGAGGTTTTAATTCGGATTTTCTCCAAATATTCCTGAGCATGTTGGAGAAGGAAGAATGAGTTGATCGACAAGTGGAAAAAACTTGCAGATACAACTCAAATTTTCAATTAGGAAGAAGTCATAAGGGAAAAAAATGCACCAACAATCTGAAAAACTAGGAATAAACATCGCAGGTTTTGTGAAAGGAGAATTAGGAATAGGGGAAGGAGTCAGAGCAACACTTCGAGCCATAGAAACCACAAACATTCCCTTTGTCATCAACAACATTATCTGTACACCTCACAGAAACTCTGACACAACCTACCAAAACTTTACCCCAGAAAACCCACATCCCATCAACCTATTTCAAGTCAACGCCAACGAAGTCAAAACCTTCCTCAAAAAAACAAGCCTCAAACAATATTTCGCCAACAAATATAACATTGGCTTTTGGTCGTGGGAACTTCTCGAATTTCCTCCAGAATGGCTCACAGCATTTACAGCATTTAACGAGATTTGGACTTATAGTAATTACTGCGCCGAATCTATCTCAATGGTATCACATATTCCTGTAATAAAAATGATGCCAAGCATTAATTTGTCAACACCAAAAATTAGTAGAGAAGAACTCGGCTTACCCACGGAAAAATTTATATTTCTATTTATATTCGACTTTTTTAGTCAGTTTGAACGAAAAAATCCACTCGCTACAATTACCGCATTTAAACAAGCATTCGGAAACTCTAACCCAGATGTTTTACTGCTGATAAAATCATCCAATTCTCCACACTTCCCCACCGATAAGTCGCGCCTAATAAACGCCATGGGAGACTCCCCTAACATTAAACATATAGATGGGTATTTATCCAAAGAAAAAATCAATGCCTTGCTTTATCATTGCAACTGTTATGTATCCTTGCATCGTGCCGAAAGCTTTGGTTTAACAATGGCAGAAGCAATGTTTTACGGTAAACCAGTTATTGCCACTGGCTATTCATCAAACACCGAATTTATGAATGTGGAAAATAGTTTTTTAGTGGAGTATGAAAAAGTAGCGATCGCCCATAACTGCGGACCATATAAACAAGGAGAAATTTGGGCAAATCCCCAAATCGAACATTGCGCCCACCTGATGAAATATGTCTTCAATAATTATCAGCAATCTCAAAAAATCGGATTAAAAGCTGCCCTAGATATCAAATCATTACTCAGCCCAGAAAGCATCGGCAGAAAAATCAAAACTCGCCTCGGATACATTACCCAAATAACCGAAAACTTCACCAACATTCCTCCCACAAAATTACCTCATCCTGTCCCTATCAAAACACCTCCACTTGTCAGCATTTGCATTCCCACATACAACGGAGAAAAATTCATCAAAGCTGCCATTAAAAGTGCCCTTTCCCAAACATATCCCTACCTAGAAATCATAATTTCCGATGACAATTCGACCGATAAGACCATAGAAATAGCTAGAGCATTACAACCAGAAAACTCAGAGATTAACTACCGGATAATTCTACATCGAAATTATGGCTTAGTAGGCAATTTCAACTTCTGTATTTCCGAAGCCAAAGGCAAATATATTAAATTCCTGCTTCAGGATGATTTACTAGCACCAAACTGTATTGAAGAACTTGTCAAACTAGCAGAACAAGATCCAGAAATAGGCTTAGTCTTTTCTCGCCGTAGCGTAATTTTAGAGCCTGGAGCAGAAAATCACTCTACCTGTGTAGCTGCTTATCGTGGTACTCAAGATTTACACCAAGATTGGTCAAATCTGAAAACTATTCAGCCCGGAAAAGATTTATTACTAGACCCCAACTTGATGAAATATCACCTCAATAAAATTGGGGAACCAACTACAGTATTAATTCCCAAAGCTATCTTTGAAAAAATCGGACTTTTTGACTCTAGTTTGAGCCAACTATTAGATATAGATATGTGGTTGAGAATTATAGGTAGTTACAAAATTGGATTTGTGGATCAAAGTTTATCTCAGTTTCGTATTCATCCTCAGCAGCAAACTCAGCTTAATCTTACCTCTGGGAAAAATCATCAAGATTATCAAAAGTTCTATCAGAAAATTCTGGAGAATCCTGTTTATAACTTCCTGACTCCAGAAGTGAAAAAAACTGTCCTAAAAAAATTAGAGGTTCTGGTAAATTAATATTTTTATAAACTCACAATTTGAGTCGAAAAATATCATTGCTATCCTACTGATGAATTGGTTTTAAGTAGTCTTCGCAAATTACGTCGCCAGCTTGCTGAAAATTTTTTTGTTTGTCGAGTTAACAGTTTAAATTTGCTTATTTGGGTGAAGTTGGTAAAGCTGATAAAACTCTGTTTAATAATGGAATCAAGAATGAAGTTTTGACGACTTCAGAACAGGAGCTTGTTGCTAATCTACAAGCAAATTTTGCTGCAAATAATAGCCGGTAAAGTATTTTAGTATTTCTACTGTATAGGTAGGCTTTTCAGTTGCCGATAAATTACCACTAAGTTGTTTTGCCAACTTTCTAGAATTGTCGGAATTAATTACTCAGACGTAGAAAGATTATATTAATTTATAAGTCCAAACTTATGAATGTTTTTAGGTTAAGTACGCAATTTTAATCTCTGCCTGGAAGAGGGTAGACAACTGAAGTTTCTTTGTCAACTCACTTCCCTCTCAGGCTGAAGGTTTCAGGTTTGTCAGGAGCTTGAATTACTGGCCAACCCTTTTGATCATAAACGACTGGGCTTGTATCCAGAAGTCCAAAGTGAGATAGGAAA